>JAQCJS010000001.1 GCA_027592975.1 Chloroflexota bacterium | reverse complement strand
CGCCGGCCGGCCTCGGGGGCGGGTCTTCCGACGCGGCGGCCGTGATCCGCGGCCTCGACCACCTGTGGGGGCTGCGCTGGCCGATGGAGCGGAAGGAGGCGTTCGCCGCCACGCTCGGGTCGGACGTCCCCTTCTTTCTGCACGGTGGGGCGGCGCGTTGTACCGGGCGAGGCGAGGTCGTCGAGCCGCTGCGCGACCTGACACCGCTCCGCATGCTCATCCTCGTGCCGCCCGTCCCGGCGGCCCCCGGCAAGACGGCGAGGCGCTATGGGGCGCTCCACCCACACGACTTCTCGGGTGGCGAGCGGGCGAAGCGGCTCGCGGCGCGGGTGGCGCGCAAGGCGCCCCCGCCGACGGCGGACCTGGTCAACGCGTTCGAGCGGGTGATCGAGCGCACCGAGCCGGAGTTGGTCGCGCACTACGCGCGCTACGGGCAGGCCGGGGCGCTACGTCTCCACCTGTGCGGCGCCGGACCGGCGGTGTTCCTGTTGATCCGCGAGGACGCGAAGGCTGCACAGTTGCGCCGCGACTTCCGCGCGCAGGGCGCGAGCGTCTTCGAGGTGCGCACCCTCGGGCGCGCCAAGGCGACCTCGATCACGACAATCGACTCGTGATTCCGGACGCTGCGTTGTTGCAGGCGGTCGTCTCCGGCTGGATCGCGGGTGCGGCGGCCGGGCTGGCGAGCACTGCGGTCTGGCTCGTCGCTCTGGTCAGGCGTCCCGGCCTCGCCACGCGGTTGCCACTCCATGGGCACCTGACGATCTTCGGCATCGTGTTCGCGAACGCATTCGTGATCAGCCTCACGCTCGTCGGCCTCGTCCTCGGCGCCCTTCAGCATCGATTCGGCGGGGGGCCCGGCGGAGCGTTCTCACTCGCCGTCCTGGCCGGCGCAGTTGCCATCGCAGCGGCGTATGCATTCGTGAGGGGCGGGATCCGTGGCGAGGCGTCGCCCTACGTGCTGCTGACGCTTGCCGTGATCGCAGCGTCCTTCGCGGTCCTCCTGCCGTGGCTCGCGGAGATGGATACGTAACCATGCCGACAGGTCGTCAGCCCGCGAGGTCCCCCGTACCCTCGTAGGCGGCCCTGGTCGGACATCGACATCGACGTCGCCACCGTCATCGGCGCAGTAGCGGGTGGATCGGACACGCATGCTGAACGAGTTCGTCGCGGTTGACCTGGAGACCACCGGTCTCAACGTGGAGACTGACCTCATCATTGAGGTCGGAGCAACGCGGTTCGACCGCGACGGCCACGCCGAGGCGTATCGCACGTTCGTTGACCCGGGCCGCGCGATTCCGATAGAGGTGCAGGACCTGACGGGCATCACCCCCGCCGACCTCGTGGGTGCCCCGCGCTTCACCGACGTGCGCTCCGCAGTCATCGAGTTCATCGGCGACCGGGCGGTCGTCGGGCAGAACGTCGGTTTCGACCTCGGATTCCTGCAGGCGGAGCGCGTGGTGCCACCCGGGCCGGCATTCGACACGTGGGAACTGGCCTCCATCCTGCTGCCGACGGCCGACCGTCTGAACCTCTCCGCGATCGCCGAGCTGCTGGACGTCACGATGCCGGTCGCACACCGCGCGCTCGCCGATGCCGAGGCGACGCGGGACATCTTCCTCGCGCTGCTGGCGCGGCTGGAGATGCTGCCGAGGGCGCTCCTCGTGGAGTTGCGCTCGTTCGCGGAGCGCGCGGGATGGGGTGTCTCGGCGCTCCTGGACGACGCTCTGGAGCGGGCCGGCCACGGCACCGTCGACCCCGCCGAGGCGGCGGAGATCGCTGCGTCGCTGACCGTCCGGGCCTCCCGTACGCCTGCTGCCCCGCTGGTCCCGCGCGATGTCCGGGTCCCCGTCCGCGCGGAGGACGTCGCCGGTGTCTTCGCCCTCGGAGGCTCGCGCACGGACCTCTATCCGGCCTACGAGGCCCGGACGGGGCAGGTGCAGATGGGGCAGGCGGTAGCCGCGCACCTCGACCACGGTGGCTACCTGGCCGTCGAGGCAGGGACCGGCACAGGCAAGTCCATGGCGTACCTCGTGCCGGCGATGGTCCACGCGGTCCGCAACGACGACCGCGTGGTCGTCAGTACGCACACCCTGAACCTGCAAGACCAGCTCTCCCAGCGGGATGCACCGCAGTCCGCGGTGCTCGTCGAGGCGTACCTGCGCGAGCAGGGCGAGACCGGCGGCGTGCGGACCTCCGTGTTGAAGGGGCGCGGGAACTACCTCTGCCTCGAGCGGTGGGCGGAGGTCAGGCGTGACCCCTCGCCGAGGACCGAGGCGGAGGTGCGGCTCTTCTCGCGCGTCGCCGCGTGGCTGCCGCAGACGCAGACCGGCGACCTCGCAGAGCTGTACATGACGTCGCAGGAGCGCCCGGCGTGGTCGCAGATCGCCGCCGAGGACACGGACTGCCTGCAGCGGCGCTGCCCGTACGTCCGCGACGGTTCCTGCTTCCTCCTGCGCGCGCGGCAGGAGGCTGCGGCTGCTCACGTCGTGATCGTGAACCACTCTCTGCTGCTCGCGAACGCGGCGCAGGACGACCAGGTGCTGCCACCGTTCCGGCACCTCGTGGTGGACGAGGCGCACAGGCTGGAGGACGTGGCCACGCAGCACTTCACGGCGACGCTGGGCGTGAAGGAGTTGCGCGACCTCGTGGAGTCCGCCGGGATCGCGGGGAAGCAAGGGCAGCCCGGATTCGCGGCGCGCTTACAGGGGACGTCCGGCGGCGACGCAGTGCTCGCGCTCTCGCCGGCCGCGGGCCTCGCCCCGCTCGCCGCGAGCATGGAGGTTGCCGTCAGTGGCATCCACGACCACGTCCGGGACCTCGGTGAGGCCCTGCGCCGGTTCATCGAGGAAGCGCTCGAAGATGGAGGGTCACGTCGCGACATCTCCCTCACGCCTGCGCGCCGTGGGCAGGCCTCGTGGGAAGAGGTCGAGACGGTCGCGGTCAGCATCGATATCGGCCTGCAGGTGCTGAGCGACCGCCTGGGCCAGGTGCGCGATGCGCTCGCCGCGCTGGAGCCGGAGACTGCCTGGCAGGCGGAGTTGCGCCAGGAGGCCGGACGGATGCGGGATGCGTTCGCCGAGGCCCGTGTCATCCTGCGGAGCGTCGTCCTCCATGCCGACCGCGAGGACATCGCATGGGTGGCGCGCTCAGACGGCGACATCCGCATCGGCCGTGCACCGCTGGAGGTCGCGCGCAACCTGGAGGCGGCGATCTACCGCGGCCGGGAGTCGGTCCTCGCGACGAGCGCGACGCTTTCGGCGGGTGGCTCGTTCGACTTCACGCTGCGCCGCCTGGGGATGGACGAGGCGGACACGCTCATCGTGGAGTCGCCGTACGACTACCGCACCGCCGTCCTTGCGCTCCTCGCGGAGGAACTGCCCGACCCGGGAATGCCTTCCTACGAGACAGCGCTGCAGCAGACGATCGCGGAAGTCGTCCGCGCCAGCGCCGGACGGACGCTCGTGCTGTTCACCTCGCACCAGGCGGTCCGCTCGACCTCGGTGGCGCTCCGCGGGCTGCTGTCCGAGGACGAGATCAACGTCTTCGCACAGGGCATTGACGGGTCCCCGCAGCGCCTGCTGCGCATGCTCAACGAGCGGCCGCGCTCCGTGGTCCTCGGCACGGCCGCCTTCTGGGAGGGCGTCGATGTGCCGGGCGAGGCCCTGTCGCAGATCGTGATTGCCCGACTGCCGTTCCCGGTGCCGACCGACCCGATCTACGAGGGGCGCTCGGAGGAGTTCGACGACCCATTCGGTGAATACGCGCTCCCGCAGGCGGTGCTGCGGTTCCGGCAGGGGTTCGGCCGGTTGATCCGCGGTCAGACCGATCGCGGGACGTTCGTCGTGCTGGACAGCCGCATCGTGCGCCGCTCGTACGGGCGGACGTTCCTCGAGGGCCTGCCGGACTGCGAGGTGCGCACGCTGCGCGCGGCGGAGATCGCGGGTCACGTGGAGCGGTGGCTGGCGTGAGCGTCGCCCGTCCGCGGACGGCCGCCAGCCGAGGCGTCTGGACGCGGCACCTGGGCGTCTCACTGGTCGCGGTCGACCGTGAACGGATCGCTGCCCAGCCGGCCGTCGCGCGGGCGCTCACCGACGGCGTCGAGCGATCGTGGGAGGCCGTCATGCCGCCCGAGACGCCGGGGCAGTGGTACGAGGCACGTGAGCGCGGAGCGACGGTAGGCGTCGCGTTCGTGCGGCGCGACTACCCCGCCGCCGGCCAGGGCGCCCTCCTCGCTGTTGCGACCGCGCCCGAGGCGCGGGGCCGGGCCGTCTCCACGAAGGTCGTGCTCGCGGTCGAACGCAAACTCGACGCGGAGGGCTATGCGCCGATGCTCGTGCGTGTGCCCCGGACGAATGGGCGCGGCCTGTACTTCATGCTGCGCTGCGGCTTCACGCCGGTGCCCGGCGACCACCGGCCGGAGGACCCGGGCGACGCCACGTGGTTTGCACGCCTGCGCGACCGTCCACGACTCGTCTGAGCGCGCGCCACTCGTCCCCGCGCGGTACTAGTCCGGGGTGCCGCGGTCCGAGGGGGGCGGGCTGTTCGGTCCGCGCTGCTGCCCGGACTGCTGGCGGCGTTGCGCCTGCAGGTGGCGCTGCTCCATCGCGCGCCGCGCCCAGGAGCGCCACATCCAGGCGATGCCCAGTGCCAGCGCCCCGTAGGTAATCAGGCTGAGGGCCGAGAGGAACTCCGGTGCGAAGTTCACCTCGGCGACGCGCCCGGCGAAGATCCCGGCGAAGAAGACCAGCACGTATCGCATCTTGGGCGGCCGCGGGACGAGGTCCGGCCCCTGCCGCTGGCGGCGCTGCTTGCGGTCCACGCGACGCATGCGGACAAAGGGTCGGCTCTCGTCGTTCTCGCCCGCGTCCGCGTCGCCACCGGCCGGCGTCCCTCGCTGCTCGCTACCGTCCGTGACGCCGTCCGAAGCCCCCGACGGGCGGTTGGCATGCCTGCGGCGGCGTGGTCGACGTGCGTCGCTCATCGGTCCTCCTCGCGCCTGTTCGGGCGAGCGGTGCGGTTCTGCGTGCGCGATCCTGCCGTGTTCCACGACGCCGCGCCGGCTACGACGCGGCGCGTCAGTGTTCGCGCCTCGGCGGCTGTCTTCAGAGTGGCGAGGAAGCGCGCACGGCGCAAGCCGCGGAGGGCGATGCCGAGCCCCGCGCCTCTCGGGACGCCGAGTCCGACAAGCTCGCTCGCGGTCAGGTGAGGGCGCGTGCGCTCCCAGCGTCGCAGTGCGCGCTGGAGCTCGCGCTGACGCGCAGGTGCGAGCCACGCTGCCGCGATGCGAGCCTCGGCGTGGATGCCCTCCAACGGTTTGAGTGTCTCCGGCTCCTCGCCACGGGCCTCCAGGAGTCGCACGGTGTCGGCAACGATGCCTCGCGCGGCGCGGCTGACGCTTAGCCGGCTCAAGACGCCCGTGCGCACGCGTGGGGGCAGAGGGGCGATAAGGACGGCAGCGAGCCGTTCTGGAGGCATCGCGCGGCGGCGCCTCAGCGCCTCGCGTGCGGCGGGTGCCAGGCGGAAGCCGTGCTGCACGGCTTCCAAGGTGCCCCAGGCATCGAGCAGGGCTACGGTCTGGAGTGCGCGTCCCCGCCGTGCCGTCGCGGCCAGTTCACTCCAGAGGCGGTCCCCGGAGATCTCGTCGATCCACCGTGCGCCTTCCGTGATCAGCCGTGCCGTCGTCGCGTCCGGTTCCAGGTCGAAGAGGGCGGCCGTCCGGGCTCCGCGCCACAGGCGTGTAGCATCGTCGATGAACGACCGCTCGTGGAGGACGCGGAGCCGGCGCGCCGCGAGGTCCGCCAGTCCCTCGAAGGGGTCGACAATGTTGTCGGCGTCCGCACCGGCGAGCCCGAGCGCGACGGCGTTCACGGTGAAGTCGCGGCGAGCGAGGTCGAGATCGATCCGATCGGTCGCGCGGACTTCGGGCAGGGCGCCGGGGACGACATAACGCTCGGCGCGCAGCCGCGCGAGGTCCATGCGCGCGCCATCGTACGTGATGCTCGCGGTGCCGAAGCGGTCGGTGCGGGCGACGTCGGCCTCGGGTAGCCGCGCCATGATCGCGTCAACGAAGGCGCCGGACTCACCAGAGAAGGCCAGGTCGAGGTCGTGGAGGGGGCGGCGTGCCGCCAGGTCGCGTACGCCGCCACCGACGAGCCAGAGGCCGATGCCGACCTCGTGCGCGGCTCCGTCAGCTGCGTTGAGCAACGTGAGCGACGGTGCATCGAGCGCTCCGAGGAGGGCATTACGCGTAGGGCGCATAAGCATTTGAGCGATTCTTGACACTCAGCGAGCACGATTCTTACGATGGCTAAACCGGCAGGACTTCTCCCCGACACGCTGCCGGCCTTCCTGGATACCTATCGTACGTGCGGGTGGGGCACGTGCGCCTGGATTGGGTCGGGCGTGAGCATTGTGGCTCCTCTAGAACCTCCCACGGATCAGCCCCTCCCCGGGGGTGATGTCGCGGCCTTCGAGGCCCATATCGGTGTGACGTTCAACGACCACCGTCTGCTGCACGCGGCGCTGACCCATCCATCGTTCGCGAATGAGCACCCCGAGGATCCTGCCCCGACGAACGAGCGGCTGGAGTTCCTGGGGGATGCAATCCTCGGTGCGATCGTGGCCGAGGATCTGTATACGCGGTTCCCGCAGGTACAGGAGGGTCGCCTGACGGAGTGGCGGTCGGCGCTGGTGTGCGGTCCCACGCTGTCGCGCGTGGCGACTGATGTCCTCGACCTCGGGCCGTGGCTACGCCTCGGGCGCGGCGAAGAGCAGACTGGCGGCCGTGAGCGCGAGGGCAACCTGGAGCGTGCCTACGAGGCCGTTGTTGGCGCCGTCTACCTCGACCAGGGGTACGGAGTTGCGATGGACTTCGTCCGCCGGACGCTCGGCGACGAACTCGAGGCGCTGGTGCGGGATCCGGGGATCCTGAACCCGAAGGGCACCCTGCAGCAACTGGCACAGGAGCAGCTGGGCCGGCCGGAGTACCGGCTCGTCGCCCAGGACGGGCCGGAGCACGACCGCCAGTTCACGGTAGAGGTACACCTCGCCGGGGAGTTCCTGGGACGCGGTCGGGCCGGGACGAAGCAGGAAGCGGAGAAGGAGGCCGCGAGGCAGGCGCTGCCTCGCGTGCGCACGATGCTTGATGAGTAGCCGGTCGCGGGGCGGCAACCCGCGGCGCGGATCGGAGAACCAGGGGCGGGGGAACACGGGACGGCCGGTGGCACGGCGGTCCCCCAGAAGTGGATCCTAGGTGTACCTCAGACGGCTAGAAGTCCACGGCTTCAAGGCATTCGCGGATCGGCAGCGGTTCGAGTTCGGCCCTGGAATGACCGTCGTAGCCGGGCCCAACGGCTCGGGCAAATCAAACGTCGCGGACGCGATCCGCTGGGCGCTCGGCGAGCAGTCCCAGAAGCAGGTGCGCGCCCGCAAGACTGAGGATGTGATCTTCTCGGGCTCTGACAAGCGCCGCCAGATGGGCATGGCGGAGGTGACGCTGCTCCTCGACAACTCCGAGGGCTGGATGCCGATCGACTTCTCAGAGGTGTCGGTCACGCGCCGGGCGCACCGGTCGGGCGAGAACGAGTACCTGATCAACGGGCAGCAGGTCCGCCTCGCTGACGTGTTGGACCTCTTCCGTCGTGCCCAGGTGGGGCAGAACTCGTACGCGCACATGTCGCAGGGCCTCGTGGACGAGGTGCTGGCGCTGAAGCCACAGGATCGGCGTGCGCTGATCGAGGAGGCGGCGGACCTGCGCCGCCATCGCCACCAGCTCACGCTCTCGGAGCGGCGCATGGTGGAGACGCGCGACAATCTCGGCCACGTCCGCATGCTGATCCGCGAGGTGGAGCCGCGCATCCGTGCCCTCCAGCGGCAGTCGAAGCGCGCGGCCCGGTACCAGGAACTGGCGCGGGAGTTGTCGGATGCCCTGGAGGTCTACTTCGAGTCCGAACTGCGGTCCGCTCGTGAGGCGCAGACGGCGGCGCAGGCGCAGCACGACCAGCAGGGCACAGCGTTCGCCGAGGCCCGCGATTCCCACGCGAAGATCGAGGCACGCCTGGGCGAGCTGAATACCGTCCTCGCCGGTCGTCGCGGTGAACTCGAAGTCCTGCAGCGCCGCGAGCGCGAACTCGCCGAGGAGGGCCTGCGACTGGAGCAGGCCGTTGCTCTGGCGCAGCAGCGGATCGAGTTGCTCGCGGAGCGCCGAACCGAGCTCGAGGCGGCCATCGCGCAGGCGGATGTGCCCGACGACGACACCGGATCGTTCGACGCGCTCCTGACTGCCCTCGACGCACGCGTCGCGCAGGAGCAGGCCCGGCTGGAGCGGGAGCGCACCGCGATGTCATCCGCCGACGAGGCGACCCGCACGGTGCTGCGCGAACTCGCAGAGGCCGAGGCCCGTCGTGCCCGCCTCGAGGCCGAGCGGGACGACCTCCAGCGGCGCATCGTGGAGGAGCAGGCCCGCCGGCAGCGGCGTGCGGCCGAGGTGACCGAGGCGCGTGCCGCCATCGAAGCGCTGCAGGTGGAGGCGGTCGAGCAGCGGCGCCTGCTGGCCGCGCACGAGCAGGAGGCAGATGCGCGGGCCACTGCAGCGCGCATGACACGGGAGCGCCGCGAAGCGGCAGAGCGCCGCCTCGACGAGGCCCGGCGCGACCTGGAGTCGGCGCGTGCCGCACTCCGCGAGGCCGAGGACAGGGCGAAGATGCTGCGTGAGCGGCAGGCGCTCATCGAGCGGTTGCAGGAGTCGCTCCCGTCCGCGACGGGCGGAGCGCACGCGCTCATCGAGGCGAAGGCGCAGCCTGCCCCGGACGGTGACGAGCACCCGCTTTCTGGCGTCATCGACGCGGTCGCGCGACTCATCCGCGTTCCGGATGGGTTGGAGGCTGCGATCGAGGCGGCGCTCGCAGAGCACCTGTCCGCCGTCGTCGTTGAGAAATACGAGGACGCCGTCGCGGCGCTCGCCTACCTCCGCGAAGAGGGCGCCGGGACCGCCACCGTGTATCCGCTCCAGAAGATGGAGCACCGGTACCCGATCAACCTGTTCAACGAGCGCGGCGTGATCGGGATCGCGGCGCGGCTCGTGCGGTGTGAGCAGAAGTTCCGCCCGCTCGTCGACACACTCCTCGGCCGTGTCATCGTCGTGGAGGACATGCGCGTCGCGGAGCAGATGATCACGCGTGGACTTGGCTCCGTGGTCACGAAGGACGGCACGCTGCTCCGCCCCGGTGGCGCCCTTTATGGCGGCCGGGCCGGTGGCATGTCGGAGCGCTTCTCGATCCAGCGAGAGCTCGAGGGGCTTCCGGCGCAGGTCGAGGCGGCGGAAGTCGCGGTCGCACCGGCGCGAGCCCGTGTCGAGCAGGCGATCGCGCAGGTAGATCAGGCGCAGGAGGCGATGGCGGCCGCTCGTGGGCTTGTCGACGAAGCGGAGGAGGCCCGCCGGCAGCAGGCAGGGGAGCGCGCAGCCCTCGAGCGACGGCAGGCAGAGATCGACTCAGAGTTGCGGTCGCTGGCGCGCCGCCTGGAAGAAGACCCCGCGGACGCCTCTCGCCAGGACGAACTCGCACAGCGGCTGGAGTCCGCGGCCGCGACGGTCGCGGAGGTAGCAGGGCAGATCGTTGTCCTCCGCGATCGTTCCACAGCCGTGGGCACGGAGCGCGATGAGGTTGCAGAGCGAGTTACGGCCGCGACGCACGGCGTCGCCGGCGTCGAGGCCGAGCGGCGTGCCCTCGTAGCGCAGCGCGACGAGCGCACCGCCGCCCGGGCGCAGGCGATCGCCCAATTACAGGAGCGGCGCGGTCAACTGGAGCAGATCCGGCGCGAGCAGGAAGACCTGGAGTTGACGCTGCGCGACCGCCGCGAGCGGCAGGCCAACTTCCGCACGGAGCGCACGGACGTGCAGGGGCGCATTGGCCCGGCGCACGCGGCCGTCGCGGAGCTGTCCGGCGAAGAGCATGAGCTCGCGGCAAGCCGCGGTGACGCACAGCGCCTGCTGTTGGCCGCCGAGCGCGAGTTGCTGGAGTCCGAGAATCGCCTCCGGCGCGCCGTGGAGCGAGTCCAGTCACTCGACCGTGAGATCACGGAGGAGGGCATGGAGGTCATGCCGGACGACGCGGTGAAACTGCTGCCGAAGGCCGAGTCGCCTGCTCCGCCGCGCGCTGAGGGTGATGACTTCGATGAGGGCGAGGACGGGGACGAGGCGGGGCTCGTCGCGAGCATGCCGGTGCGGGGTGCCGCGGAGGTCGACGTGGCGGCGCTACGCGAGCGGATCACGGACCTGCGCGCGGAGATCCGCGCCCTCGGGCCGGTGAACGTGGAAGCCCTCGAGGACCTGGGCGCCGAGCAGGAGCGATTCGACTTCCTGACGACCCAGGTTGCGGACCTGGAGGCCGCGGAAGCGGAACTGCGTGAGGCGGTCCGCGACCTGAAGAAGCTGATCCGCGAGCGCTTCGTGGAGACCTTCCACGTCGTCAACGAGCGCTTCGGGATGTACTTCACACGGTTCTTCGGTGGCGGCCAGGCGGAACTCCGCCTGCTGGAGCCGGACGCTGAGGATGGTGACTCCGAGCCAGGGGTGGACATCTTCGCTCAGCCGCCGGGCAAGCGGATCAGCAACATGGCGGTGCTCTCGGGTGGGGAGCGGTCGATGACCTCCGTGGCGCTGCTCTTCGCGCTGCTGTCCGTCAACCCCGCGCCGATGGTCGTGCTGGACGAGGTGGACGCCGCGCTCGATGAGGCGAACGTAGCCCGGTTCGTGGACACGCTCCTTGAGCTCCGCGACCGCACACAGTTCGTCGTGATCTCGCACAACCGCCGGACGATCGAGGCGGGGGATGCGATCTACGGGATCTCGATGGGGGACGACTCCACCAGCCAGGTGCTGTCGCTGCGGCTGGCGGATCTGCCCCGGGCCTCGTGACGGGATAGTCCGCCGGGCACGGACGTGTTGCCGCGCATGAAGTGTTGAGCGGTGCTCGGGTACGATCCGGGCACCGCTCAACTGTCTCAGTATCTCTGCCTGCTCGTGAGGCATGACGGGGGAGGCGCCGTGCCGCTGTTCGGACGTGGACGCAACCGGGAGGCTGAGGTCGCGACCGATGTCGCGCTCGAGCGGACGCGCCGGTCGATGATCGGCCGCCTCAGCGAGGTCTTCGCGGCCGACGTCACCGAGGCGACCTGGGAGTCGCTCGAAGAGGTGCTCATCGGTGCCGACGTCGGCGTTCAGACGACGCTCGAGCTCGTCGAACGTGTCCGGTCGATGAACCTCCGCAAGGCAGACGACGTACGCGCGGCGCTGGCGCGGGAGTTGATCGCGATCCTCGAAGCCGTCGACGAGCCGCGCGGACGGCTCTGGGGCCCGCTACCGCCCGACGCCGAGGCACCGCCGGCGCCGCAGATCGTGCTGGTGGTCGGGGTGAACGGCACCGGCAAGACGACTGCGATCGGCCGCCTCGCCCATGCCTATCAGCAGGAGGGGAAGCGCGTCGTCGCGGCTGCGGGCGACACGTTCCGCGCGGCTGCCATCGAGCAGATCCAGGAGTGGGGCGCGCGCGTTGGCTTCGAGGTCGTGGCGCAGGAACAGGGCGCGGACCCGGCGGCCGTGGCGTTCGATGCGGTGCAGGCGGCACAGGCCCGAGGTGCGGACGTCGTGCTGATTGATACAGCGGGGCGGCTGCAGAACAAGCAGAACCTGATGGCCGAGCTGTCCAAGGTGCGGCGCGTGATCGAGCGTCACGTCCCGCGAGGGCCAGACGAGGTGTTGCTGGTCCTGGATGCGACGACCGGTCAGAACGGGCTGTCGCAGGCACGGGCGTTTGCGGAAGCGGTGGACGTCACCAGCGTGATGCTGACCAAGCTGGACGGCACCGGAAAGGGCGGCATCGTCTTCGCGATCGCGAAGGAGTTCGGGTTGCCGGTGCGCTTCGTCGGTGTCGGTCAGCGCGCGGAGGACCTGGCCACGTTCGAGCCGCGCTCGTTCGTCGCCTCGCTCCTCGGTGACCCGGCAGTGGCGGAGCGTTAGCCCGGCCTCGCGATGGCGACATGGCCCGGCGAGTTGCTGAGCAGCGGCGTGGGCCACGCAGTTGCGTGGTATCTCGCGATGCTCCTCGTGACCGCCGTCGGTGTGGTGCCCGCAGCGACGCTCTTCTCCGGCCTCGCATCGCGAGGGCTGCACGTCGCGAGGCCGCTCGGGCTGGCGCTCGTCGCCCTTCTGACGTGGCTGATCGTGCACCTGACGCCGCTCCCGTACGGCACGGCTGCCGTGGTGTCGTCACTCGGCCTCATCGCGTTGGTGAGTCTGGCGGCGGGGATTGTCTGGCCCCAGATCCCGCGATCCCTGCTGGCACGCTGGCGTGAGTTCGCGGCCGTGGAGGCGCTCGCGGCGGCATTGTTCATCGTGGTGCTCCTCGTGCGGATGCAGGCGCCCGATGCGTGGGGGACCGAGAAGCCCGCCGACCTCATGCTCATGACAGCCGTGCACCGCACGCAGGAGTTCCCGCCGCTCGACCCGTGGGCGGCCGGCGAGCGGGTCTCGTACTACCACCTCGGCCAGGTGCAGATGGACCACCTCGCTCGCCTCGCGGGGGCGTCACCCGCAGAGGCCTTCAACCTCGCGACCGCGACCGTGGGTGCGATGGCTGCCGCCGCCGCTGCCGGGCTGGCGATGGACATCGTGCGGATGGACGCGGTGCCGGGTGCGCGCGCCGTGCGACGCCGATTGCTGATCCTTGCGGGCGGTATCGCGGCGACGGGACTGTTGCTGGTGGCGCCGTTGGCCGGTCTCGTGCAGGTGCTCGCAGCGAACGGCGTCGGCTCGGCGTCACTCTGGGCGCGGCTGGGCGTCCCGGGCATCCCATCGAGTGGCGGCGCCGAAGCCATCGTGCCCGAGGCGTACTGGTGGTGGTGGCCGACGACACGCGTCTTGCCGGATGCGATCAGCGAGTACCCCGCATTCTCGCTGATCCTCGGCGACCCGCACCCGCATCTGCTCGCGCTCCCGCTGGGCGTCGCTGCGCTGGCACTCGGCGTGCAGGCGTCCGCCGGCACCGCGACGATTTCGTGGCGGCACTGGCTCGTCCACCCGGACCTACTGCTCCTGACGTCGGCGTTGTTCGCGGCGCTCACGATGACCAACTCGTGGGACGTGCTGTCGTACGGCGGGATCTGGGCTGCCGGTGGATGGTGGGCGGCGACGCGGGCCGGGTGGCCGCTGCATACCGCGGCCCTGCCCGTCGTGCGCTGGGCGGCGTTGCCGACGCTCGGCGGGCTGCTGCTGGCCGCACCGTTCCTCGCGAGCCTCGACCCGGCGCCACTCGGCTTTGCGTTCGTCCGTGGCGAGGCATCTGATCTGCCGCGCTGGCTGCTGTTCTGGGTACCGGTATTGCTCCCCGGCATCGTCGGTGCGCTGCTCCTCGCACGCCCCCAACGAGTATCGAACTCGCGCCCGCTCGCGCTTGTCGCCATCGCCGCCATGCTCCCCCTTGCGTGGGTCGGGGCGATGGTTGGTGGGGGGGATGCCGGCGATGTCTGGCACCGCGGCTGGGGCTGGGCGGTGGTCCTGCTCCTCGTCGCGGGCATCGTGTGGCTCGGTCTCAGCGTGACCTGGTCAGCGCGGCAGCATCGAGGTCAGGCGACGGCGTTGTGGCTGCTGGCCGCTGCTGGCGGGGTGTTGCTGGCGACCGAGTTCGTCCACATCGACGATCAGTTCACGGGCCGGTTGAACACTGTTTTCAAGTACTGGTTCCATGGATGGATGATCGCGGCCGTCGCGGGAGGTGCGCTCGCAGCGATGGGGATCGACCGATGTCTGGAGTCGCGTAGCGCCGCGGTCGGCGTGCGGGCGACGGCTCGCGGCTGCCCGGGAGTAGTTGCGAGGGTGGCATTCCTGAGCGCCGGTGTGCTCTGGGTGGCCTCGACGGTGACGCCGCCCCTGATGGCCGTCGCGCGCGGGCGCGAGGGTCAGGACCCCGGTCTGAGCGCGACTGCCCACCTTGAGCACCGTGGCGATGGACTCCTTGCCGCCATCGAGTGGGGGGCGGCCTCCCTGGACCCCGCCCGTCACGTCGTGGTCGAGGCGGTGGGGGAGTCGTACGGGGACGGGAACCGGTTCTCTGCGTTCACCGGTGTGCCCACGATCCTCGGATGGCCTGGCCACGAGCGACAGTGGCGTGCCGAAGTGCGGGAGGCGGATCGCCGCGCGGCCGTGGCGGCGATCTACGTCGGTGGCGATGACGCACGCGACCGTGCTGCGCGGGACTGGGGGGTCACGCACGTCCTCGTCGGGAACGCGGAGCGGATCGCGTTCGGGCCGGTGCCCGCCATCGTCCAGTCCGGCTGGCCGGTCGTGTTCGAGGAGGGCGTAACGCAGGTCTTCGAGGTACCCGCGGCGGTGCAGGGGACAGGGTCGGCTTCACGTTGAGCGGGTCAGATGTCCTCACCCGGGTGCGCGCACTCGACGCGGTGACATGGGCCGTGATCGTGCTCACAGGCGTGGCGCTCGTAACGCGGGTCGCTGGCCTCGATCTCCGCGCGGCCCACCACGACGAATCGCTCCACCTGTACTACTCGTGGCACCTGTCTGAGGGCCGCGGGTATGAACACCACCCGCTGATGCATGGACCGCTCCAGTTCCACCTGATCGCGGCGTTCTTCAAACTCTTCGGGGATTCGGAGTTCATCGGCCGCCTGCCGCATGCCCTGGCCGGGACGGCGCTCGTCGCGACGCCGCTGCTCTTCCGCCGGTGGATGAACGGGCCGGCGGTCGTAATCGCGAGCGCGCTGCTCTTGCTCTCGCCATCGATCCTCTACTACGCCCGTTTCGCGCGGAATGAACCCTTCGTCGCGCTGTTCACCGTGCTGATGGTCTGGGCGATCCTCGAGTACCGGCGTACCGGCGGGATGCGGCCGCTCGTCGTGTACTCGGCGGCGTTCGCCCTGCAGTTCGCGGCGAAGGAGACCGGCTACCTGATCACGGCCGTCCTGCTGCTCTACCTGAACGCCTGCGTCGCGCACGACCTGTTCTGGGAGCCGCGACGCGCCCGCGGCGAGTCTGCTTCGTGGCGTGAGCAGGCCCGGGCTGGTGGACTCCTCTTGCCAGTCGCCTGGGTCATCGCGGTCGGCTGGCCCGCGCTGCGAGGCCTCCGCGTACGACGCGGCTGGGATGACCGTCCCCGCAGCATGGACCTCCTCGTGCTGGCCATCGCCCTCGTGATCCCGCTGCTTTCCGCGGCGGTACTGATCCCGTTGCGAGCCTTCGATGTCACGCCCGATGTCGACGCGGAACGCCTGCTGGCGTTCGGTACGGTGGCGGTTGCACTGGTGATCGCCACGGCAATCGGTGTGGCGTGGTCGGCGGGCCGGTGGGCCGTGTGCTGCGTGACCGCCATCGCCATCCTCGTGCCGCTGTACACGACGTTCGGGACGAACCTCGACGGGATCGCAGGGATCTTCTGGACATCCCTCGACTACTGGATCGACCAGCAGGGAGTGGCCCGCGGCAACCAGCCATGGTTCTACTACATCTGGATGCTGAGCCTGTACGAATCGCTTGTCCTGCTGCCTGCACTCCTCGGCGGCGTGTGGATCGTGCTGCGCCGGCGCGACTGGCTGGGCGCGCTCCTGCTCTTCTGGTTCTCCGCGACGTTCGTGGGCCTGAGTTATGCCGGCGAGAAGATGCCATGGCTGACGGTGCACCTCGCGTTGCCGCTGGCCTTCCTCGCGGCGCATGTCCTCGGCGGGGCCCTCCCGGGTGTGGTTGCGGCGATGCAGGCGGGGCGAGGGGCCGCGTGGCGCTGGGCCGCTGGCTCGGTGCTGGTCACCGCGCTCGGACTACTCCTTGCGCTCACCGTGCGCACGGACTGGGGGCTGAACCGGGTGCATCCGGACACGCCCGTGGAACCGCTGATCTACGTCCAGACGTCACCTCAGGTGCCGCTGCTCGCCGAGCGGGTGCGCGCCCTCGTTGAGTCCGGCGGTGCGGCTCGCGTGGCCGTCCACACCGAGCAGTCGATGACGTGGCCGTGGGCCTGGTATCTCCGTGGACTGCCGATGGCGTATGTCGACGGCGAGGGCCTGACCGCAGATGCTCTGCGCCCCACGGATGTGGTCTTCGTGCTCGAAGGCTCGATGCCCCTCGATGGGGCGCTCTTGATGGAGTACGAGTCCGCGGAACCGTACGTGCACCGGTGGTGGTTCGCCGAGGCGGGCTATCGTTCGACGACGCTGCGCTCGCTCTGGGAGAGTGTTCGCGAGGGGGAGCTGGTGTCGGACTGGTTCGAGTTCTTGCTCTGGCGCGGCGACGCCGACGTCATCGGCGAACTGAGGGCTGAGATGTACCTCCCCCGGACCGTGGCCCCGGGCGGCCAGCCATGATGAGCCGCCTCCGCATCCCGATCGGCCTGGCGGTCAGCGTCGCATTCATCACGCTGCTCCTGGGGCAGGTTGACCGCGACGAGGTGGCCGACGCGGTCCGTGGCATCGACCTCGCGTGGATGGTCGTGGCGCTCGCCCTGTTCGCGGCCGGGATCGCCGTGCGGGCGTTGCGGTGGCGCGCGATCCTGCGCCCGATCTGCGACGTGCCACTGTCGGAGGCGACTTCCCTCATGGTCATCGGCCTCGCGGCCAACAACGTCCTGCCCGCCCGCACCGGCGAGATCGTGCGGGCCGTCCTTCTGAAGCGCCGCCGCGGCGTCTCCGGCCTCGCCGTGCTGGGCACGATCTTCGTCGAGCGGGTCCTCGATGGGCTCGTCCTGGCCCTCTTCCTCGCGGCTGCCATCGCCTTCGCCGGTGGGACGGCGCCGCTGCGGCTCTTCGCGGCGCTGGTGGGCGGCGGGTTCCTGGCGCTCACCGCGTTGCTCGCGCTGGTGTCGATGCGGCCCCGTACGGGTGACCGCCTGACGGAGGTGGCACTGCGGCTCGCCCCGGCGCGCATCCGCGTGCGGGCAGCGGGGTGGGCGGATCGGTTCCGCACCGGCCTCGCGCCGATGGCGACGACGCGGGCGTGGGGCGTCGTCATGAGCCTGACCGTGCTCTCCTGGTCGCTGGAGGCACTGTCGGCGTGGGCGGTGGGACAGGCATTCGGCCTCGGATTGCATCCAGGCATCTACTTCGGCGTCTGCGGCGCCGCGAACCTCTCGATGGCGGCGCCCAGCACCTCCGGCGGCATCGGCCCGTACGAGTACTTCGCGCGCGAGGTGGTCGTACGGGCCGGCGTGCCCGTCGCGACTGGCACCGCGTTCGCGATCGTCCTCCACCTGAGCGTGCTGCTGCCGGTGGCGGTCGCCGGCCTCGTGCTGCTCTGGGTCCACGGGCTGGGGCTGCGCACGCTGGCCGTGCGCATCGACGAGGTCTCCGACGGGCCACCGGAGGGATCGCCCCTGCCGGCGCGGCTCGACGGGGACGGCTGACGCGGTGAGGATGGACGGATGAAAGTCATCGTCATCGGCGGCGGGATGGCCGGCCTCGGCGCGGCGTACGAGCTGCTGAAGCGCGGCCACGAGGTGGCCCTGTACGAGGCCAGCCCCGAGTTCGGCGGGCAGGTGCGCACGTTCGAAGTCGGTGGCGAGCGGGTGGAGATCTTTTACCACCACCTGTTCCAGTCGGACTCGGAGGCGATCGCGATCCTCGACGAGCTCGGGCTGACGGATGAGGTCGCGTGGATCGACTCGAACGTCGGGCTGCACGCAGCCGGGAAGAACTACCCATTCGTCGGTGCGCTGGACCTCCTGCGGTTCGACCGCGTCTCGCTGCTCTCGCGGCTCCGGCTCGGCCTGACGGCGCTGTGGCTCCGTCGGGTGCACGACTACCGCCGATACGAGGGCACACGTGCTGCGGAGTGGATCCGCTCGCGCGTCGGCGCCGAGGGGTACGAGCGGGTGTGGGGACCGCTGCTGCGGGCGAAGTTCTCGGAGCATGCCGAGGACGTCTCGATGGTCTGGTTCTGGGGAAAGATCTATCTCCGCTTCGCCAGCCGCCCGAAAGGCGGCCTCCCGCTCGTCGGGAGTCTGCTGGCGAATGAGCAACTGGGTTACCTCCGCGGCTCGTTCGGACGGCTCGTGGACGGCCTTGTCGCGGCCTGTCGGTCGCGCGGTGGCATGCTGACCGCCGGATCGCCGGTGGAGCAGGTGATCGTGGAGGACGGCCGCGCGGTTGGAGTGCGGCTGCCGGATGGCCGCGAGGATCGCGCGGACGCGGTGCTGGCGACGACGCCCTCCGGGCTGTTCCGCCGCATCGTGCCAGGGCTCGATGCCGAGGGGCCGGCGGGCGCACAGTACGCGTCGATGCTGGACGCGGTGCAGTACCAGTGGGCGACAGTCCTGGTGCTCGCGCTCGATCGGCCACTCTCGGCGATCTACTGGCTGACGATGACGGACGACGATGCGCCGTTCGTCGTCGCCGTGGAGCAGACGAACTTCATCCCGGCCGAGACCTACGGCGGCAACCACATCGTGTACTTCTCGGACTACATGAGCCCGGACGACCCGATGTCACGGATGAGCATCGACGAGATCCTGGACCTGTATGAACCGTGGATCCGGCGGATCAGCCCGGCGTTCGACCGCGCCTGGATCCGGGACCAGTGGATCTATCGCGACCGTGCCGGCCAGCCGGTGGTCCGTCTCGGCTACCACGAGATCATCCCGCCGCATCGGACGCCGATCGCGGGGCTCTACCTCGCGAACACGACGCAAATCTACCCGGAGGACCGCGGCCAGAACTACTCGCTGCGGATGGGACGACGTGTGGCGGCGCTTGTGGAGAGCGACCACAACGGGGCGGGCGCATAGCGCCGTCTCGACCCGAGCGGGGCGCGCTGGTAGATTGCGGGACACGTCACGAACGCGGAGCGTGTCTCCGCGTGGGTCGGGAGGGTGCCCATGCCGCTGGAGACCGAATCCAAGCTCCGCATCCGGGCTCTGATCGCGGATCTGCGGCCCAACAACGGCGACCTGCTGGCGTCGCTCCACCGCATCCAGCACGAGTTCGGGTACCTGAGCAGTGAGGCCCTACACGTGGTGGCCGAGCAGCTCGATATGTTCCCCGCCATCGTCTACGGTGCCGCCTCTTACTACGAGGAGTTCCGCTTCGAGCCGCCGCCGCGCACACAGGTCCGCTGGTGCTCGGGCCCGGCCTGCCGCCTGCGCAACGCGAACGGTATTCGCGACGCGGTGATGGCCACCCTCGGCGTGGAGGACTTCAACGAGTCGTCGGAGGACGGACGCGCGGGCATGCTGCTCGGCCAGTGCATCGGCACCTGCGAACTCGCGCCGATGGTCTGGCTCGAACAGCACGAGACGCACGCACAGGTGGTCGTCGGTAATCTGACGGCAGCGCGGGCGATCCGGATGGCGCGGGCCATCCGCGACGGCGGCGACCTGGACGCAGCCGTTACTGCGGCGCAGGGGGAGGCCGTCCGTGGCTAGCGAGACCCCGACCGCCCTCGATCGCTACGAGTCGCTCCGTGAG
>JAQCJS010000255.1 GCA_027592975.1 Chloroflexota bacterium | reverse complement strand
CCCGCCGAAGCGCAGCCCACCGCCGATGTCCGCGTCGTCCGTGCCACCGTGCAGGACGCGGAGGGCATTGCGCGCCTGGTGAACTACTGGGCAGCGCAGGGCCAGATGCTCCCACGCACGCTGGGCGAGACGTACGAGAACCTGCGGGACTTCTTCGTCGTTCGCGATGACACGGGCAGGGTGGTCGCATGCGGTGCGCTGCACATCGTCTGGGCAGACATGGCGGAGCTGAAGTCGCTCGCCGTGGAGGAGTCGCAGCACTCGCGCGGCCTGGGCGCGGCGATCACGCGCGCCTGCGTCGAAGAGGGCCGGACGCTGGGGCTCAACGGCCTGTTCGCGCTGACCTACCGGCCGGGCTTCTTCGAGCGGCTGGGGTGGCGGCAGGCGGACGTGATGACGCTGCCGCGCAAGGTCTGGAACGAGTGCTACCGCTGCCCGAAGTTCCCGGGCTGTGACGAGATCGCCATGGTGATCGACCTGGTCTCCGGGGGGATCGGCACCCCCGCGCCGGCGGAGGCACGCCCGTGAGCGAGGCACCCATCCCTGAGCTGATCGCCTCGGAGCCGCTGGCCGCCGCTGGTTACATAAGGATGGTGCGCGACACGATCCGCTTCGCGAACGGGCACGAGGTGCAGCGCGCCGTGGTGGAGCACCCGGGCGCCGTCGCGCTGGTGGTGCTGGACGAGGCGGGGCGCTGGCTGCTGGTGCGGCAGTACCGCCACCCGGCGCGGCGGAACCTGCTGGAGATCCCGGCCGGCACGCGGGAAGCCGGGGAGGATCCCGACCTGACCGCCGCCCGCGAGGTGCGCGAGGAGACCGGCTACGCGGCGGCCCGGCTGGAGCGCCTGGGCGGGGCGTTCATGGCCCCCGGCTTCTGCCAGGAGTACATCACCTTCTACCTGGCCACCGGCCTCACCCCCGACCCGCTCCCTCAGGATCACGACGAATACATCGAGGCGCCCGAATGGCTGACCCTCGATGAGGTCGATGCGGCGGTGGACGGCGGGGAGATCGAGGACGCGAAGACGATGGTGGCGCTGACGCTCTATAACCGGTATCTCGCCCGGAACGGCGCTGCGCGGTAGTCTCAGCGAGCGTGCCGCCGGGGAGCGGCGCGCGCCGCACGCCTCGGTCCGAGCGGCGGCTGCAACGGAGGTGGGTTGATGGCTCAGGCCAGTCCGCGCTCGACGGTGGAAGCCGCCGTTAAGCCGATCAGTCGTCGTCCGGGGAGCGGGGCACCGTGGCCGCTGAACCTGTACGCCTCGGCGGTCGGCAAGAAATGGGTGATGGCCGTCACGGGCGTCATCGGCATGGGCTTCGTCACCATGCACATGCTCGGCAACCTGAAGATGTACATGGGCGCCGAGGATCTGAACCACTACGCGGAGGGGTTGCGCACGATCGGCGCACCGATCGCGCCGGAGCAGTCGATCCTCTGGATCCTGCGCGTCGTCCTCCTCGTCGCGCTCGTGTTGCACGTGCACGCGGCGTTCTCGCTGTGGAGCGCGAACCGCAGGGCGCGCCCGGTGGCGTACGCCTCGCAGCGTGACTACATCGCCGCGAACTGGGCGAGCCGCACGATGAAGTGGACGGGACCGATTGTCCTGCTCTTCATCTTCTTCCACCTGATGGACCTGACGTGGGGCCCGGCGAACCCGGGGTTCGTCTACGGTGACGTCTACGGCAACGTGGTCGCCTCGTTCTCGCGGCTGCCCGTGGTCATCGTCTACATCGTGGCGAACGTGGCGCTGGGCATCCACCTCTGGCACGGGGCGTGGAGCCTGTTCCAGTCGCTGGGCGTGAACAACCCCTACCTCAACGCGCTGCGTCGAGGCTTCGCGACCGTCTTCGCGCTGGCGATCGTGGGCGGGAACGTCTCGTTCCCGATCGCGGTCTACCTCGGAATCGTGAGCTAGGAGCCACTCAATGGAACTGAACGCTCGCATCCCTGAGGGCCCAATCGAGACGCTGTGGGACAACCATCGTTTCAACATGAAGCTGGTGAACCCCGCCAACAAGCGCCGCTTTAACGTCATCGTCATCGGCACCGGCCTCGCCGGCGCAGCCGCGGCGGCGACGATGGGCGAACTGGGCTACAACGTCACCGCCTTCACCTACCACGACTCGCCGAGGCGTGCGCACTCGATCGCCGCGCAGGGCGGCATCAACGCCGCCAAGAACTACTCCAACGACGGCGACAGCGTGCACCGCCTCTTCTACGACACTGTGAAGGGCGGGGACTTCCGCAGCCGCGAGGCGAACGTGTACCGGCTGGCGCAGACCAGCGTGAACATCATCGACCAGTGCGTCGCGCAGGGCGTCCCGTTCGCGCGCGAGTACGGCGGGTCGCTGGAGAACCGCTCCTTCGGCGGCGTGCAGGTCTCCCGCACGTTCTACGCGCGAGGTCAGACCGGCCAGCAGCTGCTGCTGGGCGCGTACCAGGCGCTGATGCGCCAGGTGGACGCCGGCACGGTGCGCCTGGTCCCGCGCACGGAGATGCTGGATGTCGTCGTGGTCGACGGACGCGCGCAGGGCGTTGTCGTCCGTGACCTGGTCACCGGCGAGATCTCCTCGCACTCCGCGCACGCGGTGGTGCTGGCGACGGGCGGCTACGGCAACGTCTACTACCTGAGCACGAACGCGAAGAAGAGCAACGCCACGGCCGCCTGGCGCGCGCACCGTCGAGGCGCGGCGTTCGCGAACGCCTGCTTCACGCAGATCCACCCGACCTGCATCCCGGCGAGCGGCGACAACCAGTCCAAGCTCACGCTGATGTCCGAGTCGCTCCGCAACGACGGCCGCATCTGGGTCCCGAAGGACGCGAACGACACGCGCCCCGCGCACCAGATCCCCGAGGGCGAGCGCGACTACTACCTGGAGCGGCGCTACCCGTCGTTCGGCAACCTGGTTCCGCGTGACGTCGCCTCTCGCGCCGCCAAGCGCGAGGTGGATGAGGGGCGCGGCGTGGGCCCGCTGAAGAACGGCGTCTACCTCGACTTCGCGGAGTCGATCGGGCGGCTCGGCCGCAACGAGATCTTCGAGCGCTACGGCAACCTGTTCGAGATGTACGAGCGCATCACCGGCGAGGATCCGTTCGAGATGCCGATGCGCATCTACCCGGCGACCCACTACACCATGGGCGGCCTCTGGGTGGACTACAACCTCCAGAGCAGCATCCCGGGCCTGTTCGTGGGCGGCGAGGCGAACTTCTCCGACCACGGCGCGAACCG
>JAQCJS010000254.1 GCA_027592975.1 Chloroflexota bacterium | reverse complement strand
CCCCCGCCGATCAGGCGCCGGCGGCTGAGCCGGTAGCGCTGAAGCGAACCCTTGTCATTCATGTCACTCACGGTCAGTTCCCTCTCTTCCCCGCCGCGGCGGACGCCGTGGCGGACTGCACACCACGAAACGCGGCTCAGGTCCTGAGCCGCGGGTCGAGCACGTCGCGCAGCGCGTCACCGATGAAGTTCGCCGACAGGATGCTGAGGCTGATCATGGCCGCAGGGGCGACCACCAGCCACGGTGCCTGCGTCATGAACTGGCGGCCCTCGCCGCTCACCATCGCGCCCAACGACGGCTCCGGCGGCGGCGTCCCGAAGCCGAGGAAGGCCAGCGAGGACGCGGTCAGGATCGCGCCCCCGAGCTCCGCGGACGCCAGGACCAGGATCGGCGACAGGATGTTCGGGAGGATGTGGCGGAGGATCAGCCGGGAGTCAGTCGCCCCCAGGACGCGGCTGGCGGTCACGAAGTCGCTGGTCTTCACGCTGAGCGTGGACGCCCGCACGACGCGCTGCGTGATCGGCAGCATCACGAGCCCGATCGCGAACACGAGCGACCCGTACGAGGGCTTCACGATGGTGAGCACGAGGATGCCGAGGAACAGCGACGGCAGCGCGTCCAGCGCGTCCATGACGCGCTGCGCGACGAGGTCGAAGACGCCGCCCAGGTAGGCGGAGACCATGCCGATCGTCGCACCGCTCACGACGCTGACCAGGACTGCTCCGAGGGCGACGACGATCGCCGGTCGAACGCCGTACATGATCCGCGACCACACGTCGCGCCCCAGCTGGTCGGTGCCTGCCAGGTGCTCCGCGGAGGGCGGCGCGAGCCGCTTCGTCCCCAGTGTGTACGGATCATGCGGCGCGATGTCAGGACCGATGATGGCGATGATCACGAGGGCGGCCAGCACCAGGAACCCCACCACGCCCAACGGCTGGCGCATGAACCGCCGGAGGAACACGCGCAAGCCCTCGAAGCGCGTCCCCTGGGAGGACGCCGCCGCGGTCTGGGATCCGGTGGTGGCGGCCATTAGTCGTACCTCACGCGGGGGTCGACGATGGAGTATGTCAGATCGACGATGAGGTTGGAGAGGCTGACGACCACCGCGATGAAGAGGATGACGACCTGCACCATCGCGTAGTCACGCTCCGTCACCGCGTGGATGAAGAGCCGACCGACGCCGGGGAGCGAGAAAATCGTCTCCGTCACCACCGCGCCGGAGAGCAATGCCCCCACCTGCGTGCCGATGAGCGTGACGACGGGGATGAGCGCGTTCCGGAGCGCGTGCCGGACGACCACCGTCCGCCAGGCCAGGCCCTTGGACATCGCCGTGCGGATGTAGTCCTGCTGCAGCACCTCCAGCAGCGAGGAGCGCACCATGCGGGTCATGAGCGCGGAGCTGCGGTATCCCACGACCAGCGCCGGGAAGATGAACTGCTGCAGGTTGGTGATGGGATCCACGTAGATCGGGACGTATCCCGTGGGTGGCAACCAGCCGAACCACAACGCCAGGAACAGCACGACGAGTGTGCCGAGCACGAATGACGGGATCGAGAGCCCGGTGAGGGCGAGGAGCCGCGCCAGGTAGTCGATATGGCGAGCGCGGTTCGTCGCGGCGAGCGTGCCCAGGGGCAGGGCGACGGCGACAGCAGTGATCACGCCGCCGATCGCCAACTGCGCGCTCACGGGGATCGCGTCCACGAGCTCATGGATGACGGGGGATTGCGAGCTGTGCGAATTGCCGAAGTCGCCCTGGAGGACGCCGGCCATCCACACGAAGTACTGTTGGTAAACGGGGTGGTCGAGTCCGAGCTGCTCGCGGAGCGCCTCGATCTGCTCTCTGGAGGCGGAGTCGCCGATCTGGAGCGAGGCGGCGTCGCCAGGCATGGCGCGCATCAGCAGGAAGACGAGCAGCGTCACCAAGACGACGGTCGGCACCAGGAGCACCAGCCGCCGGAAGATGTACTTGGTCATGCCCCACGCATCCGACCGTCTATCAAGCGCCTGGGGGGCGCGGAGGTCAACGACCTTTATCGCTGCTCGCCAGCCCACTTACCACAAATATGTTGATGGGGATGCGATGGCCTATCCGAGGCCGTAGCGGATGACGTCACGCTCCTCGAGCGCTCGGATCTCATCGTCCCCCAGGCCGAGCAGGCCGCGCAGCGCCCAGTCGTTATGTTCACCGAACTCCGGCGGCGGAGACACGACCTCCGTCGGGGTGCTCGCGAAGCGCCAGGCTCCGCGCACGGTTCGGGCGTTCGCACCGGGGATCGCGCGGTAGAACGCGCGATGAGCCAGCTGCGGGTCCTCCGCCAGCTCATGCGGCTGCAGCACCGGCGCCGCGGGGACGCCCGCCTCCTGCAGCCGCGCGGCGAGCGCGCGATGCTCGTGCGCCGCCGTCCACCGCGCGATCTCGCGGTCGATCACCTCGAGCGCCGCCATGCGGCCCGCGGCAGCCGCGTACGCCGGCGTCTGCGCCCAGGCGGGTGAACCCATCGCCTCCACCAGCGCGGCCCACTCTAGGTCTGACGACACGTCGATGGCGATCCACTGATCGTCGCCAGTGCACGGATAGACGTTGTGCGGGGCCATCTGCGGGTGGCGGTTCCCCTGCCGGTGCTGCACCCGCCCGTTGAGGGTGTAGTCCACCAGCGCCTCGCCGATGACGTGCGTCTCCGCCTCGCGCATGGAGGCCTCCACGTGCTGACCACGCCCGGTCTCCTCGCGGGCGAAGAGTCCGACCAGGATGCAGTGCGAGGCGAGCAGGCCGTTCATGTAGTCCGCGTAGTAGTTGCCGGGCTTCATGGGCGGGCCGTCCTCGTATCCGGTGAGGTCGGACAGCCCGGAGCAGGCGTCCACGCCGGGGCCCATGGAGATGAAGTCGCGCCACGGCCCCGTCGTCCCGAAGGCGGGCAGGCCGACGTGCAGGACGCGCGGGTTGATCTCCTGCAGCACCGGGCATTCGATGCCGAACTTGGGCATGACGCGGGGGCTGAAGTTCTCCCAGACCACGTCACTGATCTCCACCAGCCGCTTGAACAGCGCCATCCCATCCGGCTGGTTCAGATCCAGGCTCAGGTGCCGCTTGTCGTGGTGGTGCGGGTTGAACGTCTGTCCGTTCGCGGAGTGCGGGTTGAGGCGACGCTGCGCCGCGACGCGCGCCGGCTGCTCGATGCGCACGACCTCGGCACCGAGGTCCGCCAGCACGCCGCCGCCGACCGGGCCTACCACCC
>JAQCJS010000253.1 GCA_027592975.1 Chloroflexota bacterium | reverse complement strand
GTTCATGCCCACCCCGGACGTTGCGCTCTCCGTCCGCAAGATCACCGCGCAGGCCTCCGCGCGCATCGCGCGCGCCGCGTTCGATCTGGCGAAGGCGCGCCGCCAGCGCGTGACGGCGGTGCACAAATCGAACGTCCTCCATGTCACCGAGGGACTGTTCCTCGCCGAGGTGCGCAAGGTCGCAGCCCAGCACCCCGGCGTGGTGTACGAGGAGCAACTGGTCGACTCGATGGCGGCGCTGCTGGTGCGGCAGGCCGACCATTACGACGTGGTCGTCACCACCAACATGTACGGCGACATCCTGTCCGACGAGGCCTCGGAGCTCTCGGGCAGCCTCGGTCTTGCCGCCTCGATCAACGCGAGCGACGACCACTGCATGGCGCAGGCGCAGCACGGCTCCGCGCCGGACATCGCCGGGCAGGACATCGCGAACCCCACCTCGCTCATCCTGTCCGCGGCGATGATGCTCGGATGGATCGCGCGGAAGCACGGACGTCCGGAGTTCGCCGCCGCCGAGCGCACGATCGACACCATTGTGAACGCGATGATCACTGACGCGGCCACGCGCACGCGCGACCTCGGCGGGCCGCTGAGCACCGCCGCGTTCACCGCTGCCGTGTGCGACCGCATTGGGCAGGCGTAGCGCGTGACCGACGACTACACGCTGGCGGACGCGCGCGCCACGCTCGCCGCTCTCCGCGACATGGCGCCTGACGAACTGCGGCTCCCGCTGACGAACGGCGACCTTGCGGTGGTGCAGGGCGCTGGCGTAGAGGTGAAGAGCACCACGCAGGGCCTCCTGGACTTCCCGACGGAGATCGATGGCGTCCTCGCGTACTGGTGCTGGCAGGTCGGCGAGGACGAGATCGAATGGTGGCACCCGCGCGACACCGGCTTCGCCGGCCGCCGCCGCATCGAGGCCGGGCGCTCCTGAAGCGGCGGCCGCAGACTCGCCCCTGTTCGGGAAGCCGCCGGTGTGCGAGGCTGCGAGCCGCACGGCGCGGATCCGGCGACTAGAGGAGACACGATGGCAATCATCCAGACGGCACGCGGCCCGATCCACGCCTCCGAGCTTGGCTTCACTATCAGTCATGAGCACGTCTACACCGGGCAGGGCGAGGACACCAAGCACTACCCGTGGATGTTCGACTGGGACGCCACGCGACGCATCGCGATCCAGTCGCTGCTGGAGGCGAAGGCCGCGGGCGTGGACGCGATGATCGACCTCACCACGCCGGATCTCGCGCGCGACATCCAGTTCTTCACCAGCGTCGCCATCGAGACCGGCTTCAACATCGTCTGCGCCACCGGCATCTGGCGTGACGTCCCGCGCTCCTTCGCCGTCCGCGACATCGACGCCAGCGCCGACATCTTCGTTCGCGAGATCGAGGTCGGCATCGAGGATTCCGGCGTGAAGGCCGGTGTGATCAAGGTCGCGAACGATCAGAACGAGCTGACCGAGGCGCACGTGAAGGTGCTGCGTGCCGCCGCGCGCGCCTCGAACCGCACCGGCTGCCCGATCAGCACGCACCACTGGGCCGTCGGCGAGCAGGGCCGCGAGCAGATCCGCATCTTCAAGGAAGAGGGCGTGCAGATGGATCGCGTGTGCATTGGTCACACCGCGGACAGCACGGACGTCGACTACATCGAGTGGCTGTTCAACCAGGGCGTGTACGTGTCCATGGATCGATACACCGCCGCGCAGCGCCCGGTGATGTGGCAGCAGCGCAACGATTCCGTGAAGGAGCTCATCAAGCGCGGCTGGGCCGGCAAGATGATGCTGGGCCACGACGGCCACGCCACCTTCCCGTTCAAGAAGCAGAACGAGGAGCGCCCGGTGAAGCCGGACGACTCGCTGATCTTCGTGAAGAACGTCGCGATCCCGGCGCTGCTCGCGGACGGCGTCTCGCAGGACGTGATCGACACGATGATGGTGGACGTGCCGCGGCGCTTCCTGACCGGCGAGGCGTAGCGCACACGATCCGCGGGAGGGTTCCCGCGACAGCATTCGAGGGAGTGACATGACGACGATCGAGACGCTGCTGGGCGATCTGGCCGCCGGGCGCATCGAGGTGATCGACCTCACCGCGCCGCTCTCGAACCAGACGACGATCATCCAGCTGCCGCCGCCGTTCGCGAACACGGACGGCTTCAAGCTCCACGAGATCAGCAACTACGACGAGCGCGGCCCCGCGTGGTACTGGAACAACATCTCGACCGGCGAGCATGTGGGCACGCACTTCGATGCGCCCGTGCACTGGATCAGCGGCAGGGACGGCTACGACGTCTCGCAGGTGCCGCCGAAGCAGCTCGTCGGCCCCGTCGTGGTCATCGACAAAAGCGCGGAGTGCGCCGCCAACCCGGACTACCTGCTGGAGATCGCGGACATCCAGGCGTGGAGCGCCGCGAACGGCCCGCTGCCGGCGGGCGGGTGGCTGCTCTACCGCACCGGCTGGGACGCGCGCGCGCATGACCAGGCGGCGTTCCTGAACGCCAACGAGACGGGCCCGCACACGCCCGGCATCTCGGTGGACTGCGCAAGGTGGCTCGCAGAACAGCCGATCCTCGGCGTCGGCGTGGAGACGGTCGGCACGGACGCCGGCACGGCGCACTCGTTCGACCCGCCGTTCCCGTGCCACTCGTTCCTCCTGGGGGCGGGGAAGTACGGGCTCACGCAGCTGGCGAACGTGGCGAAGCTTCCGGCGACGGGCGCGATGCTGGTGGCTGCGCCGCTGCCGATCGTCGGCGGATCCGGCAGCCCGGCGCGCGTCCTCGCGTTCGTCCCGCGCTAACCAATAAGCGACATAACGAGGGCGAGGCTGCATGAACGTCGCGGAGGCAGTAGGGCAGACGCTGGCGCTGCTGGGCGTCCGTCAGGTCTTCGGGCTGATCGGCAGCGGGAACTTCCACGTCACGAACGCGCTCGTCGCGCACGGCGCGCGCTTCGCCGCTGCGCGGCACGAGGGCGCCTCCGTGTCGATGGCGGACGCCTACGCGCGCGTCAGCGGGGAGGTGGGCGTCTGCACCGTCCACCAGGGTCCGGGCCTCACCAACACGATCACCGCGCTGACAGAGGCTGCCAAGAGCCGCACGCCGCTGCTGCTGCTGGCCGCCGACACCGCCGCCGGCGCGATCCGCTCGAACTTCCGCATCGAGCAGGACGCGCTCGTGCGCGCCGTGGGCGCGGTCGCGGAGCGGCTGCACAGCCCGGCGACGGCAGTGGCGGACACCATCCGCGCGTACCGCCGCGCAC
>JAQCJS010000252.1 GCA_027592975.1 Chloroflexota bacterium | reverse complement strand
CCGCTCGACGAGACGCACCGCGCGGCCGACCCAGCCCACGGGGTGCGCACCGGTCGGCGGATCACCGAACAGCGCGTCGAGCGCGATGGCGCCGAGGAAGGCGGCGGCGCGGCGTGGGAGCGCGGACTGCACGATCACCTCTTCCTGCGGGCGCCTCGGACGGCGTCCGGTCAGTCTACCGGGCAGCCGCGGTACGGACGGCCACTGGGCGCGAGAGTTGACGGGCCTCCGCGCGAAGGCGTACAGCGCGTAGCGACGGGCCCGCTGGCCCGCACCAGGAGGCCCCGATGACCATGTCCGAGACCCTCGCCGATTTCGTGACCAGCACGAAGTACGACGACCTGCCGCCGCTCGCGATCAAGCACGCGAAGGTGATCGTCGCCAGCACCATCGCCAGCGCGGCCATGGGACGCGACATCGGGTCGACGGCGATCTTCCGCGAGCTGGCGAAGGAGCGAGGCGGCACGCCGGAGTCCAGCATCTGGTTCGACGCCGGCCCGAACGTGCCGGTGATGGACGCGGCGCGCACGAACGCCATCATGAGCGACGCCGCCGCTTCGGACGACACCGACCTCGCCGGCTCGGGCCACCTGGGCACCGTGGCCTCCACCGCCGCGATCACGATGGGTGAGCGCTGCGGCGCCAGCCCGCGGGAGGTGCTGGCGGGGATCGTGCTCGGGTATGACGTGGCGAACCGCATCGGCCGGCGGACACACTCCGGCGAGCTGGGATTCCACGCCGGCGTGAACACAATCTTCGGCGCGACGGTCGCGGCCGGCCGGGTGATGGGACTGGGCGCGAAAGAGATGGCGCACGCGATCTCGCTCGCCGCCACCTCGATCGGCGGCAACGGCGTCGCCGCGAACACCAGCTGGGTGCGCGAGTACGACGCCTGCCTGTCCGCGGAGCTGGCGATCACCGCGGTGCAGGCCGCGGCGAAGGGCTTCTTCGCCGAGGTCAGGGTGCTGGAGATGCCGCGCGGCGCGCTGGAGGTGTTCCAGACCGAGGACGTGGAGGGCATCACGAAGGACCTCGGCAAGCGCTGGGGCATCCTGGAGGATCTGGCCATCAAGCTGATGCCGGGCACGTGGGCCTACCAGGCGCTGGCGGAGGCCGCGTGGACCGCGACGAAGGAGGGCGACCTGAAGCCGGAGCAGGTCGAGAAGATCGTGGTCTCCAGCCGCCGCTTCGGCGGGCACCTCGTCTACCACCCCACCGACCTCATCGGCGTGGCGCACAGCCTGCCCTACATGCTGGCCGCCTCCGTGGTGGACCGGACGTACTCGTGGCAGCACGCCGCTCCCGAGAAGTACCTGGACCCCGTGATCGACGCAATGCAGGACAAGGTCGTGGACGGCGATCCATCCCCGTTCGCGGCGCGAGGCGGCGGGAGCGTGACGATCACCACCACGGATGGGCGCACGTACTCCTGCACCATGGAGGCGCCCGGCGGATCTGGACCCCGCGGGATCGAGTGGGCCGACATCGACTACAAGTACCGCACGCTGGCGCCGCTGGGCGGCATGTCCGCCGCACGCATCGACCAGAGCCTCGATGTGATCCACGAGTTCCAGGACGCGCCCACGGTGTCCTCGCTCACCGACCTGTTGCGACCGTAGCCGGCCCCAGCGAGGAGCACCCGATGACCATGACACTCCGCACCACCGACCTGATCGAGGCCGCGCCCGAGGACGTGGGGATGTCCACCGCGCGACTGCAACACGTAAGCGCCCTCGCGCAGCGCTACGTGGACAGCGGCCGCTGGGCGGGGGCGATCAGCATGATCGCGCGCGCGGGCAGCGTGGTGCACTTCGAGACGTTCGGTCAGCGCGACGCCGAGGCCGGGCTGCCGATGACGCCCGACACGATCTTCCGCATGGCCTCCATGACGAAGCCGATCGCCAGCCTCGCGCTGATGCAGCTGTACGAGGAGGCGCGCTTCCTCTTGGACGCGCCGGTCGCCGATTTCGTCCCGGCGTTCAAGGGACTCCCGGTGTACGTGAGCGGCAGCGGCGACTCGTACTTCACGCGCACGGCGAAGCGCGAGATGACGATCCGCGACCTGCTCATGCACACCTCCGGCCTCACGGGCGCGGGTGAGAGCACGCCCGTGGGCCGGCTGTACGCCGCCACGGGCCGCCTCGGCACGAACGCCGACCCGAAGAGCACAATGGCGGACACGGTCGCGACACTGGCCACGCTGCCGCTGGCGTGCGACCCGGGCGCGCAGTTCAACTACGGCATCTCCACGGATGTCGTCGGTCACCTCGTCGAGTTGATCTCGGGACAGACGCTGGCGGCGTACCTGGAGGAGCGTCTCTTCGAGCCGCTCGGCATGGCGGACACCGGGTTCCACGTCCCTGCCTCGAAGCGCGACCGCTTCGCCGCGCTCTACCGGCAGGCCAGCCCGGCGGACGCCGAGGGCCGCGACCTCCGCACGCGCGACGACGGCAGCGCCGACGCCCGCTACGCGGAGGGCGGCACGTACTTCTCCGGTGCGGGCGGCCTCACCTCGACCGCGGCGGACTACATGCAGTTCGCGAAGATGCTCGCCAACGGCGGCGAGTTGGACGGCGAGCGCATCGTGGGCGCGCGCACGCTGGAGTACATGGTGGCGAACCACCTGCCGGGCGGCGTGGAGTTCGCCGACATCGTGGTCAACCCGCTGTCGACGTGGATCACGAAGGGCACCGGCTTCGGCCTCGGCTTCGCGGTGCTGATGGACCCGGTGAAGGCCGGCGTCCTGGGTACGGAGGGCGAGTACTACTGGAACGGCGCGTTCTCCACGTCGTTCTTCGTCTCCCCGAACGAGGATCTGATCGCGATACTGCTCACGCAGCTCGGCGGGTCGACCTACGAGATCCGCCGCGAGTGGCGCAGCACCGTGTACCAGGCGATCACGGAGTAGGCGGCGGGCTGCCGCCTTGCATTCCGGCCCGCCGCAACGCATCGTCACCTCGACGCGCACGCATCGAGGGCGAGCGCACGCACGACGCTGGAGGACGGACGGCATGACGAAGCGGATCGCGGTGATCGCGGGGGACGGCATCGGCAAGGAAGTGGTGCCGGAGGGCATCCGCGTGCTGGAGGCCGTCGCCAGCCGCTTCGAAATCGACCTGCAGTTCGACTTCTTCGACTTCTCCTCGTGGGACTACTACGAGAAGCACGGGAAGATGCTGCCCGACGACTGGAAAGACCAGATCGGCGGGCATGACGCGATCTACTTCGGCGCCGTGGGCTGGCCGGAGAAGATCCCCGACC
>JAQCJS010000251.1 GCA_027592975.1 Chloroflexota bacterium | reverse complement strand
GCATCCTGGAGCGCGACCGGTGATCCCGCACAGCGTGGTACCGCGGACTGGCATCCTGGAGCGCGACCGATGACCTCGATCCCCTCGTCCCGCCCGGACTTCCCGCTCCCCGTCCCGAACGAGGACGGCGCGCCGTTCTGGGAGCACCTGCGGAACGGCGAGTTGCGCATCCAGCGGTGCACCTCGTGCGCGCGGCTGCAGCACCCGCCGCGCGTGCTGTGCCCGGGCTGCGGCTCCGCGGACCGCGACTGGGCGCTGATGAGCGGGCGCGGGACGGTCTACTCCTTCGTGGTGACGCATCAGGCGATCCATCCCTCGTTCGAAGGGCACCTGCCGTACCTCAGCGCGCTGGTCGAGCTGGACGAGGGACCGCGCCTCGCGACGAACTTGCTCGACATCCCCGCGGGCGAGGTGGAGATCGGGATGCCGGTCGAGGTCGAACTGTTCGCGGTGAACGAAGAGATCACGCTGCCGCTGTTCCGCCGCCCCGCGCCCCCGCGCGTGGAGTAGCCCGCCTGCACCGCATCGGCTCGCCGCGGCTGCACGCATCACGAAGGCATCGAAACGCAACGCGGTCGCGCGTCACGTCGCGCCCACGCCGGGCGCAACGAGCCATACTGTTGACATGCCGTGGGTGCTGCGACTGGCCGCGTTCGCCCGAGGCGCGCTCCGTGTGGCGCGCTGGTTCGCGCTCGCCACGCTGATCGCGGGGGGCGTGGTGCTCCTGGATGCGTGGGACTTCCGCCAGCCCGCGCGCTCGCTGCTGCTGCTCGTGATCTGCCTCGCACCCGGGTCGGTACTGCTGCATCTCGTGCTGGTGCTCGCCTCGCTGCCGGCGCGACTGCGCTTCGACCGTGGGCTGCCGTCCCGGAGCAACGTCATGCTGCTGGGCGTGGGGATCACCTACCTGCTGCGCCCGTGGTACTGGCTGGCGGTCGGGCTCTCCGCGATGGCAGCGGCCGTCCTGCTGCCGTTGGCGATCCTCGTCCTGCTGGGCGCGCGCTAGCCCGCCGTCCGCAGCGCGGCAAGCCCGCCGCGCATCGCCTGCAGTGCTGCGGGCGAGGAATCGAGGCGCCAGTCCGCCTCGCGTGCCTCGTTGAACCAGACCAGCCCGGTCACGCGCGGGCGCTGTGCGAGCGCGGCCCACATCTCCGCGATCCACGCTGCCTTGTCGCCGCCTGCCTCGGCCGATCCGATCTCGCACAGCCAGATGGCGCGCGAGGAGAGGGCGGCGAGCGCGTTCAGCGAGGTGTCCACGATTGCGGCGAACGACTGCCAGCCGCCCCAGTCCACCTCGCGCCCGCCGTTGTAGCCGTCCAGGCCCAGCACGTCCACGTAGCCGTCCCCCGGGAACAACTCCGCGTACGACACGCGCGAGGAGCCCGTCCACGTCACGTTGGGACACCACACGAAGCGCACGTTGGAGGCGCCCAGCGCACGGAAGCGGTCGACCACACGCCGCCACGCCTCGATGTAGGCGGTGGGGGTGTTGCCGTTCTGCCGCGCCGACCACGGGTAGGCGTCGCCGTCCATCTCGTGCGCGAAGCGCACGTACACCGGCGTCCCGAGCGATCCGAGGTCATGCGCCCAGCGGTCGATGTACGCATCGAAGTCACCGCGCGCGATGTTCGCGAGCGAGTAGGCGGGCTGATCCACGCCGCGCGTGTAGTCCCACGGCTCCCATGTGATCAGCGGCAGCGATCCGCGCGCGGTCACCGCCCGGATCAGCTCCAGGTCCGGACTCGGCGCGAACGGCCAGCCCGCGTACCAGTGCAGGATGTCGAGGGGCGTCGAGAGTTGCGACTCCAGCGCGTCGATGTTCGCGAACGACCTCGACGACCCGTCCCAGGGGGCGCCCGGCTGCCAGGCACCGAAGAGGAGTCGCGGGACGGGGGCAGCGCCGGCGGGGAATCCGCTCATACGCCCGAGGATAGCCGCCGTTCCGAGTGATGCGGCGCCGGCGATCAGCGCACGCCGGGAGAGTGGGGAGAGGATCTCCATGCACGCACGTCCTAGTGTTGCGAAAGCGTGGTCCCCACCCGCCATCAGCATCAACGAACCATACCCGCGCGCTGTTCGCGTGGGTAGCGTGCGACCCAGTCCGCTCGCGCGTGCACTCCTGCGAGCGGACGGATGGCGTGCTCGCGGGGCAGAGCGCGTGCGCCCGGGTGCGCCGCGCGTGGCTACACCGTGCGCGTGGCGCCGGAGACGCGGAGCGCGGCGACCTCGTCCCAGGTGAAGCCGGCCTCCAGCAGCACGGACTCCGTGTGCTCGCCCAGCTCGGGCCCGCCGCCCTGCACGCGCGTGGGCGTGGCGCTCATGCGCACGGCGGGGCCGGGCACGCGCATCCGCCCGAGGTTCGGCGTGTCGATCTCCTGCAGGTACCCGTTGGCCCAGAACTGCGGATGCTCCGCCAGCCCCGCGTAGTCCAGCACCGGCGCGTTCGGCACGTCGGCGACGGCCAGGCGCTCCGTCCAGTAGGTGGAGGGCTGGGTGCGGAACTGCCCCTCCAGCACCTCGACCAGCGCCAGCTTGTTGCGGTCGCGCTCGAAGGGGCCGGTGAAGCGCTCGTCCTCGCGCAGGTCGGGGCGCTGCAGGGCGTCGCACAGGCGCTCCCAGAACGCCTGCGTGTTCGCGGCGATCGCCACGTAGCGCCCGTCCGCGCACTCGTAGTGCGTGTAGGTCGCCGCGCGCCGCTCCTCGAAGCCGCGCTGCTCGCCGGTGCGCAGGAAGCGCGTGATCGGCATCGCCTGCACCGCCGTCATCGCGCCGATCAGCGACACGTCCACATGCTGGCCGATGCCCTCGCGCTCGCGCACGACGAGGGCGCACGCGATGCCGTAGGCGAGGAGCATCGCGCCGATCTGGTCGGCGAAGCCGCCGATCAGCGCGTGCGGCATCTTCCCGGGGCCGCCGCCCTGCTCCACCATCACGCCGGACAGCGCCTGCCCCACATGGTCGAAGCCGGGGCGGTTCGCCCACGGCCCCTCGCGGCCCCACGAGGAGCCGGAGGCGAGGATGATGTCCGGGCGAAGCGCTCGCAGATCCTCGTACCCGAGGCCCCAGCGCTCCATCGTCCCTGGGCGGAAGTTCTCCACCACCACGTCGAAGTGCGGCACCAGCCGCCGCACGGCGTCACGCGCATCCGCCATGCGCAGATCCAGCGTGATCGACTGCTTCCCGCGGTCGTGGGCCTCGAAGTAGGCGGAGAAGCCGTCCGGTTGGCGTCCGTTGGCGCGTCCCGGCTCGCCGCCGGGCTCCTCCACC
>JAQCJS010000250.1 GCA_027592975.1 Chloroflexota bacterium | reverse complement strand
CCCTGGAATCAGCCCGCATGCGGGCTGATTCCAGGGAGAGTGCTGATCAGTCGATCGCAGACGCCGGGTCAGCGTTGTGCCCCACCAGGCGCGGCGCCCGCGATCATGAGCGGGTTGACTAGAGCTTGAACTGGCAGCGAATGATCGAGTTACCTCCATCCGAGCCGTCGGCCGCATTGTTGCCGGCCGAGGTGACCGTGACGCGCCCGCCCGTGTAGAGCGTCCCATCCTCCGTCACCAGCGAGCAGGCCGCGGCACCGTATCCAACCTCCGCGCCAGCCTCGTAGACCCCGGACGTGTCCGTGAACCGGCACGTCGCGGTGACCACGTTCTTGTTCTCCTGCACATGGATCACGCCACTGCCGCCGGAGACGAAGCTGTTGCCGTTGACGGTCTCGGCATACTGAGCGAAGCAACCGCCCGTCTGCGCGTTGATGGACGCTGAGGTCATCTCGAACCGGCCCGACCGGCCTTCAACCTCAATGGCGGATGCCGTGCCGAGCAGGACGAACGCGGCGAGCAGGGCTGCTGCTACCGCGCCCAGACGAAACGAAGTGAACTTCATGCTGACGTATCTCCTTTGAGACGATTCGGGGTGGTGGTGCAGGGTCGAGCGCCGTCGCGCCCCGTCCCTGCCCGTATCAGAACTCTCACCGGACGTCCGGTCTGGAACGTACGCCAGCGATGCGCGCCACGTTGATCGCGTGAGAACCAGAACACGGCGAAAACAAGGCAGATGAGCGCGACCGCGAGTGGCCGCACATGCAGACTCGCCCCAAACCTTGGGAAGCCCCTCGCGGAGCGAGCGTCGGGGGCTAGTCGGGGTTCGCGATGGCCAGGCGAGGGCCCAGCGCCGCCTCGATGTTGCGCGCAATGGTGCGCGCAGGCTCGGAGAAGTTGAGCGTGTAGAGGTGGATGCCCGGCGCACCCGCCGCCAGCAGCGCCTCGCACAGCCGCGTCGCCACCTCGGTACCCACCTCACGCCGCGCGGTGAGATCCTCGCCGCAGGCTTCGAGGCGCGCGCGCAGGTCGGCGGGGAACTCCGTGTTGTTCGCGGCGGACATCCGCGCGATGCCCTCGGCGTTGGTCGGCGGCATGACGCCGGGGATCACCGGCGTCGTCACCCCCCGCGTGGCCATCTCGGCGACGAACCGCTCGTAGTGCTCTGCGCGGAGCAGGAACTGCGTCATGGCGAAGTCTGCCGCACGCAGCTTCTCTGCGTGGTGGTCCAGATCCGCGACGCGGGACGCCGCCCGCGGGTGCCCCTCCGGGTGCGCGGCGACGCCGATGTTGAACGGCGCGCGCTCGCGGATGAACGCCACCAGGTCGATCGCCCGCGTGAAGTCGCCAGTCGGGTGATCGGGGCCGTCCAGCGGCACGTCGCCGTGCAGCGCCAGGATATTCTCCGTGCCGAGCGCGCGGTACTGCTCCACGATCGCCTCGATCTCGCCGCGCGTGTGCGCAACGCAGGTGAGGTGCGGCATCGTGGTGACGTGCAGGTCGCGGTGGATGTGCTCCACCACCTCGTACGTCGGCCCCCGCGAGGAACCGCCCGCGCCGTACGTCACGGACATGAACGAGGGGCGCAGCTCCGACAGGCGGCCCAGCGTGCGGTCGAGGCGCTGCGAGCCCTCCTCGTCGCGCGGCGCGGAGAACTCGAAGGAGAGGGTGCGCCCCTGCGCAAGGAGGTCGGTGATCGGTGCCATGCCTCGATCCTTGCCTGATGTGGGGCGTGGCGTAAAGTCGCCCCACCCCTCCGAACGATATCGAGGGAGCCCCGTGGCTCGGAGGCCGCCATTCAGACCACCGTGACGCCTCGCCCCCGCCTCTCCCCGGCCTCCTCCCGGCCAGCGCCGCTCGCCGTCCGGGGTCTGCTCGCGCGGATGTTCTTCTCGGCGATGGACATCTCCGCGCGCGAGTCGGACACGATGGCCGCCGTCCCGCCCGAGGAGCGCCCCCCTGCGCTAACGCGGCCCGCTATCCTCGGGGCGCACAGCCGTCCTCGAGGCTGACCGGGAGGCACGATGCGGTACGTGATCTACGGCGCGGGCGCGGTGGGCGGCGCGATCGGCGGCCTGCTGCACCACGCAGGCTTCGAGGTCGCCCTGATCGCGCGCGGCGCCCACCTGGAGGCGATCCGCGAGCACGGCCTGCACCTGATCACGCCCAGCCTGGACGCGCACCTCCGGGTTCCCGCCCACGCCGCGCCCGCCGAGATCGCCTTCCGCGAGGATGACGTGGTGCTGCTGACGATGAAGTCGCAGGACACAATCGCCGCCCTCGAGGCGCTCCGCGCCGCCGCCGGCAGCACCGTCCCGGTGGTCTGCGCCCAGAACGGCGTGGCGAACGAGCGCGAGGCCGCACGCCGCTTCGACCGCGTGTATGGGATGCTGATGCAGCTCCCGGCGACCTACCTGAAGCCCGGCGAGATCGTGACGGAGGGCGGCCCGTCCTCCGGTGTGCTGGACACCGGCCGCTTCCCGGCGGGCGTGGACGAGGTGGTCGAGACGCTCTGCGCCGACCTGGAGGCCTCCGGCTTCGTGGCCGCGCGCTGCCCGGCCGTGATGCGGCTGAAGTACGCGAAGCTGCTGCGCAACCTGGGCAACGCCGTCCCGCTGATCACCGGCGCGACCCGCGGCCGCCCCGTCGTCCACGCCCTGCGCGCGGAGGCCGACCTCGTCTACCGCGCCGCCGGCATCGACTGCGCGCCGACCGAGGAGTACGCGGCGCGCACGGCGCTCTGCGACATCGTGGAGATCCCCGGTGTCCCGCGCTCCGGCAACTCGACGATGCAGAGCGTGCTCCGGGGCGCCGCGACGCTGGAGACGGACTACCTGAACGGCGAGGTCACGGCGCTGGGCGTGGAGTTCGGCGTCCCCACGCCAGTCAACCGCGTGGTGCAGGACCTCTCCGCTGAGTTCGCCCGGACGGGCCGCAAGCCCGGCTCCATGACCGCGGAGGAAGTGCTGGCGCTGGCCGCCGGGCGCGCGGCCTCGTCACCCGTCGCGTAGCCCTCCACGCCGCGCCTCTGGTAGGCTCGCCGGAGAGACGAGGAGACGCGCATGGCCAGCTGCCCCATCCACATCTGGGTCCCGTTGATGGCCGCCGCCGTCCCGTTCAGCCGCGCCATTCGCGACCGCGTGAAGCTCACGCTCGCCGCGCGCCGCGCGCAGCCCGCCGACGCGCCCGCCCGCGAGCTGCACCGCTGGGCGCCCGTGGGCCAGACGACGGCTCCTCCGGAAGGGTCTCGGGAGCAGTAACCTCGTGCCGACCGGAA
>JAQCJS010000249.1 GCA_027592975.1 Chloroflexota bacterium | reverse complement strand
ACCACCACCGCCGCCGCGCGGGCCGCGGTCACCGCCACCACGAGGACCTTGATCCTCGCGCTCGGCGTCGTCGTCGCTCATGCCCACGGAGCCCTCGTTGTCGGTGTCGCGCATGGACAGGTTGATGCGGCCGAGGTTGTCGACCTCGATCACCTTCACCTTGACGCGGTCGCCGACCTGGACCACGTCCTCCACGCGCTCCACGCGGCCCTCGGCCAGCTCGGAGATGTGAACCATGCCGTCCTTGCCGGGGAGGATCTCCACGAACGCACCGAAGGACATGATCCGCGACACGGGGCCTTCGAAGATCTCGCCGGGGATGATCTCCTTGGTGAGGCCCTGGATCTGGCGGATAGCCTGCTTCACGCCCTCCGCGTCCGCGCCGCCCACGAAGATCGAGCCGTCCTCCTCCACGTCGATGGAGGCGCCGGTGGCGGCGATGATCGCGTTGATCACGCGGCCGCCCGGTCCGATGACCGCACCGATCTTGCTCGGGTCGATCTTGATCGAGGTGATCTTCGGGGCGAACTCGCCCACCTCCTCGCGCGGGGCGGGGATGGCGGCCAGCATGACGCCCATGATGTGCAGGCGCGCCTCACGCGCGCGCGAGAAGACGTCCTGCAGGAAGCTCGTCGGGAGCTTCTTCAGCTTGATGTCCAGCTGGACCGCCGTGACACCGGTCTCGGTGCCGGCGACCTTGAAGTCCATGTCGCCGAACGCGTCCTCGATCCCCGCGATGTCGGTGAGGATCTTGTAGGACGTGGCGTTCTCGTCCGAGGTGACCAGGCCCATCGCGATGCCGGAGACGGGCGCCTTGATCGGCACGCCGGCGTCCATCAGCGCGAGCGTGGAGCCGCAGACCGCACCCTGCGAGGTCGACCCGTTGGACTGCAGCACGTCGGAGACGACGCGCAGCGTGTACGGGAACTCATCGAAGGAGGGGAGCACCGGCAGGATCGCCTTCTCGGCGAGCATGCCGTGGCCGATCTCGCGGCGGCCGGGGCCACGCAGACCACGCGCCTCACCGACGGAGAACGCCGGGAAGTTGTAGTGGTGCATGAACATCTTCCACTCGGTCGGGTCGATGTTGTCCATCTTGGCCCGGTCACGAATGGCGCCCAGCGTGGCGACGGTCAGCACCTGCGTCTGCCCGCGCTGGAACAGCCCGGAGCCGTGGACACGAGGCAGCACGCCGACATCCGCGGAGATCGGACGGATCTCCGTGGAGTTGCGGCCGTCCGCGCGCACGTCATCGTTCAGGATGCGGCCGCGGACGTAGCTCTTCAGCACGGCCTCGGTCGCGGCCTTCACGGCCTTCTCGTCGATCGCGGCGTCCTGCGCGGACAGCTCCGCGTAGACGCGCTTGCCCATCTCGTCGATGCCGCGGAAGCCCTCGCCCTGAACGGCGTCCAGCATCTCCTGGCCGCGGTCGGCGAGGTGCGCGCTGACGCGCTCCACCATGGCGGTGTCCTCGACCGGCTTGGTCCACTCCATCTTGGTGGCGGGGAACTCCGCGATGATCTGGCGCTGGAGCTCGTTGAGCTGCTGGCAGATCTTCTCGCCGTACTCGATCGCCTCGATCAGCTCGGCCTCGGGCATCTGGTTGGCGCCGGCCTCCAGCATGACGATGGAGTCGGGCGTCGCCGCGACGGTCAGCTCAAGGTCGCTCTCCTTCAGCTCGGCGTAGGTCGGAAACGCCTTGAGCTTCCCGTTCACGCGGCCGACGCGGACCGTGGACACCGGGCCCTCGAAGGGGAGCTTGGAGATGTTGATGCAGACGGACGCGGCCGTGGTGGCCAGCGGATCCGCCGGGTTCTCACGGTCAGAGGCGATCAGGAGCGCGGCGATCTCCACCTCGCGCTTGAACCCCTTCGGGAACAGCGGGCGGATCGGGCGGTCGGTCATGCGCGCCGTCAGCGTGGCATCCGTGCCCGGGCGACCCTCGCGGCGGAAGAACGAGCCGGGGATCTTGCCAATGGCGTACATGCGCTCTTCGTAGTCGACCGTCAGCGGGAAGAAGTCCAGGCCGGGGCGGGGGTCACCCTCGCACACGGTCATCAGGAGTACGGTGTCGCCGTAGCGGATGGTGCAGGCGGCGGCGGCGTTCTGGGCCAGCCGGCCGAGGCCGATCTCCAGGGTCTTGCCCTCGATCTCGGTAGTGAAGGTGCGCGTCTGAGCGCCGGTATTGGTCACGGGTGTACCTCTTTATCTCTCTCGTCTGTCACAGGGCGTCCGCAAAGGAGCGCCGTCACCGGCCCTGAGCCGGGGCGCGAACGTTCGGGGGTCTGCGGGGCGGCGGTGCAGCCGGGCGCGGGATGAGGGTGCGCCTCGGTCGGTGTGTGCCGGGAGAGCTTCGCCGGCCACTCTGCGAGGGCGACGGAGGTCTGGTGGCTGCCGCAACTGCGGATCGGACTGAACGTCCGCGGGTCTAGTTTGGTTAATCTCTCGCTACTACACATCCGCGCCGCACGACCCGCATGGCCGTGCGGCGGCACAGAAAGCCAACGGGCTGCACTAGCGGCGCAGCCCGAGGGACTGAATGAGGGCGTGGTATCGGGCGACGTCCGTGTTGCTCAGGTAGCGCAACATCCGGCGGCGCTGGCCCACGAGCTTCAGCAGGCCGCGCCGCGTGGCGAAGTCGTGCTTGTGCGCTCGGAGGTGGTCGGTGAGCCGGACGATCCGGTCCGTCAGCAGCGCAACCTGGACTTCCGGAGACCCGGTGTCGCCCTCGTGCTGCTTGTACTGCTCAATGATCTCTTGCTTGCGTTCGGCCGTCTGCATGGGGTGAGCTGGTTACCTAGTTCTTCGCCGCGGAGACACACTTCGCGACCTCACCCGGTGTGATCTCGGCCCGCCATCCCGGTATCGTCGGAGGGGCTGGGGAGTGTGAGGTCGCCCGAGACCCCCATTCCGGAAGGCCCCAGAGACTGGATTACGCTAGCACAGACGCCCGGCGAGACGCTACGGGCAACCCCCTGGAAGGTCGCGCCATGCCCCTCCCCACCCCTGCCCGCTTCCGCGTGATCGTGGACGCCGATGCCTGCGTCCCGCCGGAGGTGCGCGCCGCGCTGAACATCGCCGTCACCCCCGCGGAGCCGGAGCTGCTGCTGGAGCGCGTCCCGATCCCCCGCCTCGCCCTCGAGCGCGGCCCGTTCGAGGCAGACGCCATCGCCCAGGCGTGCGGGGCCGTGGCGGAGCCGGGCGAGGGTGTCCTCTATATCCGCACCGGCGACGGTCATGGCAGCCCGGAGGACGCGCCCCAGGCGGCCCGGTCGGTGGTGGAGGC
>JAQCJS010000248.1 GCA_027592975.1 Chloroflexota bacterium | reverse complement strand
GCAGCTCGCGGAGCACCTCGCACCGGACTGCGCGGCGGCGATCTTCGAGCTGGGTGCCGGACAGGCGGGCTTCGTGGAGGATCTGGTGGTGCGCGCGCTCACCGCCGCCGGTCGCGGCCCGCTGGACGTACGGGTGCATCGCGACCTCCGCGGCATCCGCCGCGTGGTCGAGGTGCGCTACGGCTACCCCGAATCCGGCGCCTGAACGCGAACGAGGCGGGCTGAACGCCCGCCTCGTCTACTCGATCCGTTGAGCGCCCACTACAGCGGCACGCGCCCCCACACCATCATGTCGTCCGCGTGGTCGCCGTCCTCCACCTGCGTGATCGAGACGGGCCAGCGGACGCCGTAGCGCGCGAACATCAACTCGTACCGCCCCGGCATCAGGCGACGCCGTGGCTGCAGCAGGTGATGCGGCGAGCCCTCCTCGCGGACGACGTACAACTTGCCGATCGCCATGGGGATGAAGCTCCCGGGACGGAACACCCAGACGATCCGGCTGGGGCCGAGCTGAGAAACCTGCATTTTCTGCCCGTTTTCCTTGACCAACGGCACCGTGGGTTCGACCTCGATCACTGCGGAGCGCTTCCCCAACTTAGATGCCCGCCGGGCGCGTCTGCGCCATCTGGTAGATCTTGCCTTCAGTCTTGATGGACGGCGCGATGATCATTCGCGCGTCGTGGAACTCCTGGATCGTCTGTGCGCCGCAGGTCGCCATCGAGGTGCGCAGCGCGCCGACGAGGTTCTCCGTGCCGTCCGTCTTGGACGTCGGGCCGAAGAGGAGCGCCTCCACGGTGTGCGTCTGCCCCACCTTCACGCGCACACCGCGCGGGAGCTCCTGGTTCGGCGTCGCCATGCCCCAGTGGAAGCCGCGTCCCGGCGCGCCGATGGTGCCGGCAAACGGCGAGCCGATCATGACAGCATCCGCGCCCGCGCAGATGGACTTGGAGACGTCACCGCCAGTGCGGAGGCCGCCGTCCGTGATGATCGGGACGTACCGCCCGGTGCGCTCGAAGTAGACGTTCCGCGCGTGCGCCGTTTCGATCGTGGCCGTCACCTGCGGCATGCCGATGCCGAGCACCTCGCGCGAGGTGCAGGCGGCGCCGGGGCCGACGCCGATCAGCACCGCGTGGATGCCGGTCTCCATCAGTTCGATCGTGGCGGTGAAGTCGACGGTGTTGCCGACGATGATCGGCAGGCCCTTCATCTGCTCCACCAACTCGTCCAGTTGCAGCCCCTTGAGCGACTTCGACATGTGGCGGGCTGTGGTCACGGTGGAAGCGACGACGAAGTAGTCCGCACCGGCGTCCTTGCAGACGGGGGCGAGGCGCTTCGTGTTCTGGGGGGTGGCGCCGACGATGGCCATGCCGCCGCCCGCCTTGATCTCCGCGACACGCTGGCCTACCAGGTGCTCCTTCACGGGCTCCTGGTAGACGCGCTGGATGATCTTCGTGGACGTTTCGAGGTCGGCCGCGGCGATCTCGTCAAGGATGCCGTCGGCGTCCTCGTACCGCGTCCAGAGGCCGTCCAGGTTGAGGACGGCGAGGCCGCCGAGCTTGCTGAACTTGATCGCGAACTTCGGATCCACCACGCCGTCCATGGAGGAGGCCAGGATCGGGACAGCGAACGTGTGCTCGCCAAGCGTGAAGTCCGTGGAGACCATGTCCGGGTTCGTGGTCACGGCGCCGGGCACGATCGCGACATCGTCGAAGCCGTACGCATGCTCCAGCGTCTTGCGCGTCACCGAGGACGACGCGGATGCCGAAGATTGAGGTCGCTCGCTGGTTACCACGTCACACCCCCTGATACGCACAACCCCCTCTGCAGAGGGGGTTGGTCTGTTACACGCGCACCTACCCGCGGAATCCCGTCGAGTGGTGAATAGATACACTTCGGCCCTGCATGTGAAGTCTCACCGTCATGGGCTGTTTGGAGAGTGGGCTTCAGATTATCGCCCGGCCAGAGGTGGGTCAACGCTGACCACTCAGCGGGATCAGCGCTTCCGGCACGTTCCCGCGCCTCCGGGACCGTCCGGTCGAACGACCGTGCCGGGACTGCGTGTTACGATTCCGCTCCCATGACCACCGCCTCTGACGCCCTACCCGGCACCGAGTCGCCCGAGACGATCCTCGTCGCAGTCGCGTGGCCGTACGCCAACAACCACCTCCACGCCGGGCACCTCGCCGGGGCGTATCTGCCCGCGGACATCTTCGCGCGCTACCAGCGCATGCGTGGCAACCGCGTGCTCATGGTGTCTGGCTCGGACTCCCACGGGACGCCGGTCACGGTGCGCGCGGAGCAGGAAGGCACGACGCCCGAGGCGGTCTTCCAGCGCTACCACCAGTCCTTCCTGAACACCTGGGAGGGCTTCGGCATCTCATTCGATGTGTTCACGTCTACCGACACGGAGAACCACATCCGCGTTGCTCAGGACTTCTTCCTCCGGCTGCTGGAGCGCGGCTACCTGTACGAGGCGGAGCAGGAACTGCTGTATGACCCTGTCGCGCAGCGGTTCCTCCCCGACCGGTATGTCGAAGGCACCTGCCCGCGCTGCGGCGCAGAGGGCGCGCGCGGCGACCAGTGCGACACCTGCGGCGCCACCCTGGACGCGCTGGAGCTGATCAACCCGGTCTCGAAGCTCTCCAAGGCCACGCCGGAGCGGCGCTCCTCCTCGCACTTCTTCCTCAAGCTGTCGGCCTTCACGGAGCAGCTGCAGGAGTGGGTCGGCGGCAAGGATCACTGGCGCACCAACGTGCGGAACTTCACGCTCGGCATGCTGCGCGAGGGTTTGAAGGATCGCGCGATCACGCGCGATCTGACGTGGGGCGTCCCCATCCCCCTCGAGGGTTACGACGAGAAGCGCATCTACGTCTGGTTCGAGGCGGTCATCGGCTATCTCTCCGCGACCGTGGAGTGGGCGGCGTCCGAGGCGAACCCGACCGGCGACGCGGAGGCCTGGCACGACTGGTGGACCTCCGACACCTCTCGCACGTACCACTTCATCGGCAAGGACAACATCCCGTTCCACACGGTGATCTGGCCGGCGATGATCCTGGGCCATGGCGACCTGAACCTGCCGTACGACGTGCCCGCGAACCAGTACCTCACCATGGGCGGGACGAAGGCCTCCAAGTCGCGCGGCGGTGTGATCTGGCTGCCGGAGTACCTGGAGCGGTACGACCCGGATCCGCTGCGCTACATGATGACGGCGAACGCGCCCGAGACGAGCGACTCCGACTTCACCTGGACGGAGTTCGTCCGCCGCAACAACGACGAGCTGGTCGCGCGCTG
>JAQCJS010000247.1 GCA_027592975.1 Chloroflexota bacterium | reverse complement strand
CGACGCGAACTACGCGGGCGTCCTCGTCGAAGTCGCTGTGAGATCGGCTCTCCAACCACGTACGTACCTCGTGGATGAGTTGGGCACGCCGTGGAAGATTGTTCGTGACCTTCAAGAACATCACGGTGAACCACCAGTTCTCGAAGAGTGGCGAACGGAGTGCGCCGAGCACCGTCCCTTCCTGCGGCGAGAGCTCCATCTCGTAGTCGGTCTTGATCGTGGTGCATTCCCAGTAGAAGGCCGGAGATCTTGCAGCACGGACGAGGAAGTCCGGATGGCGTGAGGTGTTCTCCAGGTCGTTGACTTCGACCGCGAATCCTAGCGCTGTGAGCGTTGCGAACGAGAAGAGTTCGAAGAAGGCGCCGTAATTCTCTCGTTCGCTCCGGAACCGCCGCTTCAGTCCACCCTGGGCTTCGTTCGGGTACGCGGCGAACCATCCATCGATGAGCGATCGGATCCGAGTGGCGGCTATTCGGTCAGATCGATTGAGATACTCAAAAGAACCGACGCTCGAGTCCCAGCCGCCTGAAAGCCGCCTTGGACTTGCGTCGAAGAGGCTCGTCATGCTCTCTACTCCCCCCGCGCCGCGCGATCCATCAGGTACCGGCGCAGCATCGTCAGCGCTTGCAGCACGATGCGGCGCTTCGACTGCTCGCGGCCCTGGAAGTAGCGGAAGGTGCTGTAGTCCATCGCCGTGCCGTCCCAGAGGGCGAGGTGCATGGTGCCGCCGGGCTGGCCCTCCATCGGCTCCGCGCCGGCGATGCCGGTGACCGAGAGCGCGAGGTCGCACTCCAGGCGATCGCGCGCGGCGCGGGCCATTGCCTCTGCGGTGGCACGTGAGATGACGCCGTTCGCGACGACGATGTCCCCGGGGACGCCCATCGCGATCTTCACCTCGGTCGCGTAGGTGACCAGGCTCCCCTTGAAGTAGGCGCTCGCGCCCTCGATGTCCGTGATCGCGCTGGCGATCGCGCCGCCGCTGGCGCTCTCCATCAGGCCCAGCGTCAGCCCCTGGTCGCGCAGCATCCGTCCCACGCCGGAGGCGAGCGAGTCGTCGTCCTGTCCCCAGATCGAGGGGCCCAGGATGAGGCGCGCCTCCTCCTCCACGGGGCGGATCAGCGACCACGCCTCCTCGCGCGTCGGTGCCTTCGCGGCGATGCGTGCGGCGACGCCGTCCGCGCGCGCGTAGATGCCGATGCTCGGGTTCGTGCCGGCCAGCAGCGGCGACAGCATCTCGTCCACCGCCGCCTCGCCGATGCCGCTGGTCTTCAGCGTGCGGGAGACCAGGATGCTGTCCGCGCGGCGCTCCAGCTCCGGGGCCACCTCCGCATCCCACATGTGGTGCATCTCCGCGGGCGGGCCGGGCATCACCGCGATCACCTTGCGTCCGGAGGGCTCGTCGCGCTCCACCCACCAGCCGGGCGCGGTGCCCCGAGGGTTCGGGATGGCGCGGGCGCTGGGGATCAGGTGCGCCTGCTTGATGTTGCGAGGCGGGAAGGGGGTGATGCCGCGTGCGGCGAAGATCTCGTGCAACACGCGCTCCTGCTCGGCGTCCACGTAGAGCGCCTCGCCCAGCACCTCCGCGATCGTCTCGCGCGTGATGTCGTCCTCGGTCGGGCCCAGTCCGCCGGTGCAGAAGACGTAGTCGCTGCGATCCCACGCGCGCGCGAACGCCTCGCGCAGGCGGGCGGGGTTGTCGCCCACCTGCGTCACCCAGAGCAGATCGATGCCGTACTCCGGCAGGGCGCTGGCGATGTACGCCGCGTTGGTGTCCGTGATCTCACCGAACATGATCTCGGTGCCGATCGAGAGAATTTCCGCACGCATTCGTCTCGCCCCTCAGTGCCTCGTTGGTTGGTGCGACCGGAGGATAGCAGGGCAACGGGCGTCGCCTCGCCATCCGCGGCGCGCCCGTCCGGAGCCCGCCCACGTCCGCCGGGATCGCCCGCGCCAGGAGGCCGCCATGACCACGGACTCGGTCACGCTCACCATCAACCGGATGCTGGACTCGCCGCGCCAACGCGTCTGGGAGGCGTTCACCCACCCCTCGGTCTTCTCGCAGTGGTGGGGGCCGGAGGGCACCAGGAACATGGATATCGGCATCGACGCGGAGGTGGGAGGGCAGTACGCCTACCGGATGCACCTGCCCGTCACCCCAGGCCGCGAGGAGACCGTGGTGGGGGTCTCCGGCCAGTTCACGGACGTGGATGCGCAGCGGCTGCTGGCCTACACGTATCAGTGGGAGGGGCATGACCTGATCACCCAGGTCATGGTGGAGTTCGAAGACCGCCCGGAGGGCGGCACAGAGCTCACCGTCCGGCACGAGGGCCTGCCGAACACGGAGTTCGCCGACTACGAGACCGGCTGGAACGCCTCGCTCGATCGGCTGGAGGCCGTCACCTCGCCCGCGTCCCCGCCGTCCTCGCCCACCCCGCGCGAGTCCGGCGGGTCTGACAGCACCGCCTCGTACTAGCGCCTGCGCGGCGGTGCTATGCGGAGCGGTCGAGGAACGCGGCCAGGACGTCCAGGATCTGGTTCGTCCCCTGCTCGCGGCCACCGTTGTCCGCGAACTCGTCCTGCTCCGTGAAGACCATCCGCGTGCGCTCGCCCTCCGGGGTCAGTTCGACCGAGGCGAGGGAGGCGGAGATCGGCGCGCCGTTCAGGGCCATGCGGTAGCTCCACACGATCCGCTGGTCGGGGACGATGTCCTGGTACTGCGCCCACATCTCCGACACCATGCCGCTGATGTGCCGGCCGTGGTTCACCTCTTCGCCGCCGACGCGGAAGTCCAGCGACACCTCCAGTAGCTCCCACTCCTCGGACACGCCGAACCACTGAGCCTTCGCGGAGGGATCGGCGAACGCGGCGAACACGCGCGCCGGGGGTGCCGGTAGCGTGCGTTCGATGGTGAAGCCGCCGTACACCACCGTGCGGGGCTGCGCGGCCGGCTGCTGGGTCGTCTCCGTCATGGGGAGGCTCCTTACTCTTCGCGTGGCTGATCGGTCGTCTCCGCCGTCCGGGCGAGGAACCCCTCGAGGCGGTCGAAGCGGCGCTCCCACTCGGTGCGCCGCTGGTTCACCCACTGCTCCGCCGTGGCCAGCGCGTCCGGGTTGAGACGGCAGGTGCGCACCCGCCCCACCTTCTCCGTGCGCACCACCCCGGACGCCTCCAGCACGGCGAGGTGCTGCACGACGGCGGACAGCGTCATGTCGAAGGGCTTCGCCAGCTGGGACACCGAGAGGGGGCCTCGGCTCAGATCCTCGACCATCGCGCGGCGCGTCGGCTCGGCGAG
>JAQCJS010000246.1 GCA_027592975.1 Chloroflexota bacterium | reverse complement strand
CCCCGCGAAGCGAGGGAGCCGAGGCCGTCTGACACGCGTTGCCGCGCCTCGTGCGGTCAGGCCGTTAGCAGCACTTCGTCTCGCCAGTGGCACAGCAGTCCGCCGTGGCCAGGCCGGCGGGGGCGAGGAACTCGATCGTCTCGCCGGAGGTCAGCCACGGCTTCTGGGACGCCTGGGCGCCCGGGCGTCGTGCGTTGACCAGCGCGTTCGTCCACGCAGCGGAGGGCTCGCCGCCGGTCACGGTCACCTGCACATCCTCGAACCCCGCGCGCTGGAGGCGTCCGATGTAGTCGCCCAGCATCAGCGCGCCGGACTTGCAGCCGGACCACAGATCCAGGTCGGCGCGCTCCGCCTCGGTCACGTCGCGCAGCAGCACCACGTCCGAGACCTGGAAGCGCCCGCCGGGGCGCAGGACGCGGAAGGACTCGCTGAAGACGGCGTCTTTGTCGGTGGACAGGTTGATCACGCAGTTGGAGATGATCACGTCCACGGTGGCGTCCTCCACGGGGATCTCCTCGATCACGCCGCGGCGGAACTCCACGTTCGTCGCGCCGACCTTGGCGCGGTTCTGCTCGGCGAGCGCGAGCATGTCGTCCGTCATGTCCAGGCCGATCACGCGGCCGGTGGGGCCCACCTGCTGGGCGGAGAGGAAGCAGTCCAGCCCGGCGCCGGAGCCCAGGTCCAGCACCGTCTCGCCCGGCTGCAGGCCAGCGATCGCCACCGGGCTGCCGCAGCCGTAGGACACCACCGTCTCCGGCATGTCGTCCGCGCCCTCGTAGTAGCGGGCCTTCGCGCCGGCCGCGCGGGCACCCGGGGCCTCCGCGGCTACCTCGCGTGCGCGGCTGCCGTAGGCCTCGCGGACGGCTTCGCGGACGTCATCGCTTGTGGTCATGTGGGACTCCTCGTCTTCTGGTCTTCTTCGAACGCGGGTCAGCAGGCGGAGGACTGGAGGCGAGCCTCCAGCGTTTCGATCACGGCACGGATGGACTGGAGCGCTTCCGGTGCCAGGCAGTAGCAGCGGTTCGAGCCGTCGACCGTCCCCCGCACGATGCCCGCCTCGCGCAGCACCTTCAGGTGCTCCGAGACGGTGGACTGTGCGACGGGCAGCTCCAGCACGAGGTCGCCGGCAATGCACTCGCCGCGCTCGGCGAGCGACTGCACGATGCGAAAGCGCGCGGGATTGGCGATCGCGCGGAGCAACTCCACGGCACGGGCCTCGTCCACCGGTGCGGCCGCGAGCGACAGGACGTCCATGAGCATCGCCTTTCTCCGATATCGGAAGATATCCGATGCGCACCGTCCTGCTGTCAACCCCGCGGTCCCTGCTTCCTGCTCGATCCGCGCCCCTACGGTGAGGAACCCCCGAGAGGGATCGGAAGAGTTAACTGAGCGATTACATGGGCGGCTGATACTGGCGCTGCGGGGGAAGGTTCCCCCTCCCATCCTCGGATGTAGCCGTAGGCCTCGGCCCGACCGAACCCATCCCTGAACAGCGAAGGCGTGTCTGTGCAGTCGAATTCCGGGTATCCACCACGCGACCTCCTGCGCCATGACCGGATCCGCAACATCCGTGAGCAGTCCATTGCCGGACTGCTGTTTCTGGCGGCCCTGTCCGGCATCCTCGCGACCTTCGGGATCATCGCGTCGCTGCTGGGGGAGACGCTCCAGTTCTTCTCACAGGTCTCGATCGTCCGGTTCCTGACGGAGACGGAATGGACGCCGCTGTTCTCGATCCAGAAGTTCGGCATCTGGCCGCTGGTCGTCGCGACGTTCATGACCTCCATGATCGCGCTGTCGATCGCGGTGCCGCTGGGCCTGATGGCGGCGGTGTACCTGAGCGAATACGCCAGCCCGCGGGTGCGCGGTCTGCTGAAGCCGGCGCTGGAGGTGCTTGCGGGCGTCCCCACGGTGGTCTACGGCTTCTTCGCCCTGCTGGTCGTCACGCCGTTCCTGGGAACGTTCATCCCCGGACTGAGCACGTTCAACTCGCTGTCCGCAGGCCTCGTGATGGGGATCATGATCCTCCCCCTGGTCGCCTCGCTCAGTGAAGACGCGATGTCGTCCGTGCCGGCAGGGCTGCGCGAGGGCGGCTATGCGATGGGCGCGACGCGCTTCGAGGTGGCGATGCGGGTGGTCTTCCCCGCGGCAATCTCCGGGATCATCGCCTCGATCATCCTCGCGCTGTCGCGTGCGGTGGGCGAGACGATGGTGGTGGCGATCGCCGCCGGTATGAACCCGACGCTGACCTTTGACCCGCGCGAGCCGGTGCAGACGATGACCTCGTACATCGTGCAGGTGTCGCTGGGCGACACGCCGTACGGGTCACTGGCCTACCTCACGATCTTCGCGGTGGGCAGCATGCTCTTCGTGCTGACGCTGCTGATGAACATCCTGAGCCACTGGGTAGTTGCGCGGTTCCGCGAGGTGTACGACTAATGGCAACCGAGACGGGCCAGCTCCACGCCGCGGAGCAGTTCAACCAGCGCCTGGGCTATCGCCGGATGCAGGGGACGGTGCTCCAGTTCCTGGGCTTGGCCAGCATCGTCATCGGCCTTGGCGTCCTGGTCATCCTGCTGGCGGACGTGCTGGTGCGCGGGCTGCCGTGGCTGACCATGGAGTTCTTCACGAGCTTCGACTCCCGCTTCGCGGCGCGGGCCGGGATCAAGGCGGCGATCGCCGGCACCGCGTACATGATGCTGTTCACGATCCTGATCTCGATGCCGCTGGGGATCATGGCCGCGCTCTACTTGGAGGAGTACGCGCCGAAGAACTGGCTGACCTCGTTCATCCAGGTCAACATCTCCAACCTCGCCGGGGTGCCGTCGATCGTCTTCGGCCTGCTGGGCCTGACGGTGTTCGTGCGGTACATGGAGCTGGGCCGGAGCGTGATGGCCGGCTCGCTCACCATGTCCCTGCTGGTGCTGCCGATCATCGTGGTGGCGACGCAGGAGGCTCTGCGCGCGGTGCCGTCCGGCATCCGCGACGCCTCGTACGGCGTGGGTGCCACGCGCTGGCAGACGATCTGGCACCACGTGCTGCCGCACGCGCTGCCGGGCATCCTGACCGGCAACATCCTGGCGGCGTCGCGCGCGATTGGTGAGACGGCGCCGCTGATCACGATTGGTGCGCTCACGTTCGTGCCGTTCGTGCCGCAGAACCCGTTGGATCGGTTCACCGTGCTCCCGATCCAGATCTTCAACTGGACCTCCAAGCCGCAGGAGGAGTTCCACAACCTCGCGGCCGCCGCGATCCTGGTTCTCATTACGTTGCTTCTGTTACTGAATTCGGCAGCGATCG
>JAQCJS010000245.1 GCA_027592975.1 Chloroflexota bacterium | reverse complement strand
CGACGAATCCAGCAGCGGAGAGGGGGCTTCATGGCCAACCGAGTGGTAGAGCTCGACCGACTGAAGAAACTCAAGGACACGGTCGCAGTCGTCGGCGTCGGCGAAAGCGACTACGTAGGGGACTACCGGTCCGGGGCGAAGGGCAACGCCGCGGAGAAGGGGTCCGGCCAGCTCAACTCCTACCAGCTCGCCGCGATCGCCCTGAAGCGCGCGCTGGACGACGCCGGCCTGACGAAGGACGACATCGACGGCCTGGTCGTCGGTGGCCCGATGTCGACCGAGCGCACCTGCGAGGTGCTGGGCATCAACGCGTCGTGGTGCGTCTCCGGTGACGCCCCCCGCGGCATCATCGCGGCGACGCAGGCGATCAACGCGGGCCTCTGCCACACCGTGGCACTGGTCTACGGCAACGCGCAGCGCTCCATGAACACGCAGTACGGCGGCCCGCAGGCCATGGGCGGCGACGGCATCCTGTCGTACGTCTACTACGCCCCCTGGGGCATGACCTCGCAGGGCGGCCTGTACTCCATGATGTTCCGCCGCCACCAGCTGGTGTACGGCACGACCGAGGAGCAGCTGGGCGCGGTCTCCGTCGCCTTCCGCAAGCACGCCTCCATGAACCCCAACGCGATCATGAAGGAACGCTTCACGATCCAGGACTACATGAACAGCCGCTACATCAGCGAGCCGTTCCACCTCTTCGACTACTGCCTCATCAATGACGGCGGTGTCGCGTTCATCATCCAGCGCCGCGACATGGCGAACGGCAAGCAGGTCCCGATCAACGTGTCGGGCATCGGCTGGAGCGAGATGGACATCGATTCCACGCAGCTCCGCCCGCGCCTGAAGGACTTCTACCTCCCCGCCCACCACGCGGTGCGCGAGCAGGTCTACCCGATGGCCGGCTACGGCCCGAAGGACATTGACGTCTACGCGACGTACGACTCCTTCAGCACGCATCTGTTGTTCAGCCTGGAAGGCTTCGGCTTCTGCGAACCGGGCGAGGGCGGTGCATTCATCCAGGACGGCCGCATTGAGATCGGCGGTGAGATCCCCTGCAATACCTCGGGCGGCATGCTGTCCGAGTCCTACATGCAGTCGTGGAACCATCAGCCCGAACTGGTACGGCAGCTCCGCCAGCAGTACGCCGGCACCGAGCGCGAGGTGAAGGGCGCGGAGGTCGGCCAGTACGTGCACGACGTCGCGGGCAAGTGCCTCAGCGTCATCTACACGAGGGGGAACTAACCGTGGCGACTGCTCGACCCGTGCGGGTGATGGATCCGTTCGCACGCGAGTTCTGGGAGTTCACCCAGAACAAGGAGCTGCGGATGCAGCAGTGCGGCGAGTGCCAGAAGCTTCGCTGGCCCGCCGCCGCCGTCTGCGACAAGTGCCTCTCCTCCGACTACACGTGGGAGCAGGTCGCCGGCAAGGGACAGGTGCTGTCGTGGATCGTCTTCCACCGCCAGTACTTCCCCGAGTACCCGGCGCCCCACCCCGCCGTCGCCGTGGAGCTGGCCGAGGGCCCGATCTTCGTCTGCTGCATGCCGCCGGAGTTCACGGGCACCGACCTGTCCGATGCCCTCCCGATGGAGCTGACCTGGCTCGACGCCGAGGACCGCTTCGGCGACTACAACCTGCCGGTCTTCAAGCCCGTCGGGAAGTAACCCTCCACCACGCGAACAACGAAACGGCCCGGAGTACTCCGGGCCGTTTCGTTTGTGTGCGGTCGCTCACCGCGAGACGGCCGGGCTGCGTATCACTCCCTTGTTCGTCAGCCGGTGACACCGCCCGTACGATGCCCCCCGTCCCCCCGGGCGCAACCACCGAGCGAGGTGCGCACCAGCATGAACATCGGCGTGCAACGAGCGATCGACCGAGGCCGGCGCGTCTACCGCGGCTGGTGGATCGTGCTGTCCTGCTACTTCGCGCAGATGATCGCCTCCAGCGCGAGCGGCTGGGTCTTCGGCATCCTGATCGCGCCCATGGGCGCGGAGCTGGGGTGGACGCGCAGCGAGATCGTCATCGCGATCACCATCTCCGCGCTGATCGGCGGGCTGCTCGCCGCTCCGCTGGGGCCGCTGGTCGACCGCACGGGTCCGCGCGTGCTCATGACGGTCAGCCTCGCCGTCGCGGGGACCATGCTGATCGCGCTGTCGTTCGTGCAGGAGCACTGGCAGTACTACGTCGTCTGGGCGGTCTTCGGGCTGGCGTCGCCCGGGTTCGTGAACCTCGGGCCGGCCGTGGCGCTGGCGAACTGGTTCGTCCGGCGGCGCGCGCTGGCCTTCATGCTCTTCACGTTCGGCTCCGCGACCGCCGGCATCTTCCTGACGCGCATCGCCGCCTGGCTCGAGCCGCAGTACGGCTGGCGCTTCGTCTGGGTGGTGATGGGCGTCGCCGTGTGGATGCTGGTGCCGCTCACGTGGGCAGCAGTCCGCCGCCGACCGGAGGACGTGGGCCTGCTCCCGGACGGTGACACCGAGCCGCCTGCGGCGGACGAGCCCACGGCCACCCCACCCGTCGCGTCCACGGAGCCCCAGTGGACCGCGCGCGAGGCGCTCCGCACGCCCACCTTCTGGCTGCTGACGCTCGGGTTCACGCTGGTCGGCGCGCCGGGATCCTCGATCTTCGTGCACATGGCGCCCTACGTGGTGTCGAAGGGGCACACGCTGGCGGCGGGGGCGGCCGTGGCCTCGTGGTACGGGATCGGCGTGTTGGGCGGACGGCCGGTCTACGGCTACCTGATCGCGAAGCTGGGCGTGCACTGGACGCTGGTCGTCTACGCCGGGAGCTACGGGCTGGTGATCCTCGCATTTCTCCTCCCCACCGGGCTCTACGCGATCCAGGCGACCGCCGTCCTCCTGGGCATCGCGATCGCGGGCGGTCAGCAACTCCAGGGGCAGGCGTTCCCGGACTACTTCGGACGGGCGGTCGTCGGCACGCTGTCGGGCTATTCGGGCGTCGCGATGACGCTCGCGCGGGCGGGCGGCCCCCTGTTCGCGGCCATCGCGTTCGATGTCGCTCAGAGTTATGTCTTTCCGTTTGCGGCGTTCGGCATGGCGTGCCTCGTCGCCGCCGTGGCGTTCGCGCTCGCGCCGCCGCCTCGTCACCCCGCATCGTCGCGGAAGGCCGCACGCGCGTGACAAAGCTCGCGTTCGGCGCCCAGAGCCGTGTGGCTCGCGTCCGCGTGCGCATATAATCGCGGCACTACCCGGCGCACGCGCGCAGAAGGACTACTCACATGGCGAAGCCTCTGGACGGAATCCGCGTATTCGACATCACGCTGGCCGGCGTCGGGCCG
>JAQCJS010000244.1 GCA_027592975.1 Chloroflexota bacterium | reverse complement strand
CCCACGCGACGGCGGGCCATACGACGTGGTCGTGGAGATCGACGGACGTCCGCTGCGGCGCGAGGAGGCCGGCATGGATGTCGCCTTCGATGCGGCCGGGCGCAGCGTGGTGCGCGTGACGGAGCCACGCATGTACTCGCTGGTCATTCTCCCGGCGCTGGGCGACCATGAACTCAAGATGCGATCGAACTCGCCCGACTTCGCGATGTACGCGATCACCTTCGGCCTCTACACGGCGGGGTCGTGATGCGCCTCGCGATCACGACCGTGATCCTCGCCGCGCTCGTCCTGGCGGCATGCGGGCCGTCGGCGTCGACGTCCGGCGATCCGTTCGGCAGCGCCTACCCCACCGTCCGCGACCAGGCGACCGGGATCACCGCGATCCTCGGCACGCCCGACCTGGGCGTCGGCACGTTCCGGGTGGCGATCGCATTGAGCGACCGCAGCGGGCTGGTCCGCTTTCCATCGCTCGTCTTCGAGTCACGGCGCTCCGGCAGTGCCGCGCCGGAGCCTCCCGTGGAGCGCACGGAGGCCGCGTTCCACGCCTTCCCGGACGGCATCCGCGGCCTCCACTCCACCGCAATGACCTTCGATCGTGCCGGGGACTGGACGATCAGCGCGAGCGTGCCTCGCCCGGACGGCAGCACCGCGCTCATCTCGATCCCCGTGACCATCGCGGAACGCGCGTCCGCGCCGGTCATCGGATCGTCTGCGCCGAAGAGCAAGAACCGCACGGCTCGGGACGTCCCTTCGCTCGATCACCTCACCACCGGCACGGAGCCGGATGCGGCGCTGTACCAGCACCGCGTCGCGGACAGCATCGCCGCCGGTCGTCCGCTCGTCGTGATCTTCACCAGCCCCGCGTTCTGCACCACGCCGCTCTGCGGCCCGCAGGTCGAGGAGGCCTCGGATCTCGTGAAGCAGTACGGCGACCGCGTGGGCTTCGTGCACATCGACCTGTTTGAGAACCCGCACGAGATCAAGGGCGACCTGTCGCGCGCGAAGCGATCGCCGCTGCTGAAGGACTGGGGCCTGCGCACGGACCAGTGGACGTTCGTGATCGGCGCCGATGGCCGCGTCGCCGCGCGCTTCGAGGCGTTCGCGCCGCGCGCGGAGCTGGAGCGCGCCATCACGCGCGCGCTCGGTTGACCCGCCGCGCGAGGCGCACGGTACGATGGACGCACCTCGATCAGCCGGCAGGAGCCATCATCTCGTGACGACTCGTGCGTTCGACCTGCAACTGCCCGTCCAGCGCCACACGCTGCAGAACGGCCTCCGCGTGGTGCTCTCCGCGGATCACTCCGCGCCGATCATCTGCGTGGCCGTCTACTACCACGTCGGCATGCGCCTCGAGCCGCGCGGCCGCACGGGGTTCGCCCACCTCTTCGAACACCTGATGTTCCAGGGCTCGGAGTCCATGGCGAAGATGGAGATCGCCCAGCTGGTGCAGGCCAACGGCGGCAACCTGAACGGCTCCACGCGGTACGACTTCACCAACTACTTCGAGGCGATGCCCGCCCACACGCTCGACCTCGCGCTGTGGATGGAGGCGGATCGCATGCGCGGGCCGGTGATCACGCAGGCCGAGCTGGACAACCAGCGCGACGTGGTGAAGAACGAGATCCGCGTCAACGTGCTGAACCGCCCGTACGGCTCCTTCCCGTGGATCGACATGCAGGCGGCGGCCTTCGACAACTGGCACAACAGCCACAACGGCTACGGCGACATGGCCGACCTGGACGCGGCGAGCCTGACGGACGTGCAGTCGTTCTTCGACACGTACTACTCACCCGCGAACGCCGTGCTGGTCGTCGTCGGCGACGTCGAGGAGGCTCCCGCGCTCGAACTCGCGCGGCGGTACTTCGAGGACATCCCGGCGACGCCACGCCCCGAGCCGGCGACGATCACCGAGCCGCGGCAGGAGGCGGAGCGCCGCGTATCGAAGGTGGACGCGCTGGCGAACAAGCCCGCGCTCGCCGTCTCCTACCGCGTTCCGGAGCGCGGATCGCGCGAGTACTACGCGATGGGGCTGCTGGACCAGGTGCTGCTGCAGGGCGACGACTCGCTGCTGTACCAGGAGATCGTGAGTCGCCGCGGCTACGCCGGCGGCATCGACGGCGGCATCAACTTCCTGGGCCACATGCACAATGCGCAGACGCCGCTGCTCTGGACGGCCGAACTGTTCCACGACCACGACGTCACCGCCGACGCGATCCTCGAGGCGATCGACACGGTGATCGAGCGTGTCCGCACGGAGCCGTTGCCCCAGGCAGTGATGGATCGCGCGCTGGTGAAGGCGCGCTCCGCGCTCTACAGCACGATCAACGACCAGTCCTACCCCGGCTACGGCCGCGCCGACCTGCTGGCCTGCTTCGAGCTGTTCGAGGGCGACGCCGCGCAGGTGAACACGATCGAGCAGCGCTTCGCCGCGGTCACGCCGGACCTGGTGATGGAGACGGCGCGCGAGTACCTGCGGTCGTCCAACCGCACGATTCTCATCGTGGAGCCGGGCGTCTCCGACGCGGGCCTCATCGTGGAGCCGGGAGAGACCGAATGACCGCGCACCCTCGTCCCGTCCTGCCGGCGCCGCCTGCCGCGAAGATCCTGCCCCGCAACCAGCAGCAGCTGGCCAACGGGATGCGCGCCACCTTCGTCCACGCGGGCGCCGTGCCCATGACCTCCGTCCGCCTGGTGCTCCGCACCGGTTCCGCGGACGTCCCGAAGGGACAGGCGTGGCTCGACCGCTTCGTGCACGAGTACCTGCGCGAGGGCACCGAGGCGCGCGACGCCTCGACCTTCGCGGACGCGCTCGCCGGGCTCGGCGGTCGGCTGATGATCGATGCGGATGAGCACACCACGGTGCTGCGTACGGAGGTGCTCGCCGAGCGCGCCCCGGAGGCGATCACCCTGCTTGCGGAGGTCGCGCGCACCCCGCGCTTCCCCGCAGCCGAGGCCGACCGCCTGCGCGCCGACTTGAGCCGCAGCCTCGATCTCGCCCTGGCACAGCCCCAGTACGTGACCTTCGCCACGTTCCGTGCGGCACTGTACGGCGACCACCCCTACGGACGCGTGATCCCGGACGCCGTGGCGTTCGGCGGCTTCGATGCGGCCGCGGCTCGCGCGTACTGGGAGTCGCAGATCGGCGCGCAGCGGGCGCTGCTGCTGGTCGCCGGCATCTTCGATGAGGCCGCCTCGATCGCGGCCTGGCGCACGGCGTTCCAGGACTGGGCCGCGGGCCCGGCGCCCGCCTCGCAGCCCCCGGATCCCGTGGCGGCGCGCAGCCTGCACCTGGTCGACCGGCCCG
>JAQCJS010000243.1 GCA_027592975.1 Chloroflexota bacterium | reverse complement strand
CCCGCCGTCATCGCGTAGCAGTCACGAGACATATCCCGCAGGAGAAGGCATCGATGAAGCTCGCCCAGCGCGTGGAGCAACTCCCCCCGTACCTCTTCGCTCGCATCTCGGAAATGATTGCGCAGAAGCGCGCGGCCGGGGTGGACGTGATCTCGCTGGGCATCGGCGACCCGGACATCCCCACGCCCTCGTACCTCATCGATGTGCTAAAGGCGGCGGCGGACAAGCCCGCGAACCACCGCTACCCGGAGTCGGACGGCCTGCCGGAGCTGCGCCAGGCGATCACGCGCTGGTACCAGACGCGGCACGGCGTGACGCTCGACCCGAACAAGGAGGTCGTCCCGCTGATCGGATCGAAGGAGGGCATCGGCCACCTGCCGCTGTGCCTCATCGATCCGGGCGACGTCTCGCTGATCACCGACCCGGGCTATCCCGTGTACGAGATCGGCACGATGTTCGCGGGCGGCGAGACCGTGAAGCTCCCGCTGCGCGAGGAGGACGGCTGGCTGCCCCGCCTGGACGAGATCCCCGCGGACGCCGCCCGCCGCGCCAAGATCCTCTGGCTGAACTACCCGAACAACCCGACCGGCGCCGTCTGCGACCGCGCCTTCTTCGAGCGGGCCGTCGCATGGGCGAAGGCGAACGACGTCGTCATCGCGCACGACCTCGCCTATGCGGACGTCGTGTACGACGGCTACGAGCCGACGAGCATCCTCGAGGTGCCCGGCGCGATGGACGTGGCGATCGAGTTCAACTCGCTGTCGAAGGCGTTCAACATGACGGGCTGGCGCGTGGGCATGGCTGTCGGCAACGCCACCGTGATCAATGCGCTCACCCGCGTGAAGACCAACCTCGACAGCGGCATCCCGCAGGCGATCCAGGAGATGGCGATCGCCGCCCTGGACGACCCGCGCGACACCATGGAAGTACACAACGCCATCTACCGCCGCCGCCGCGACCGCGTGGTCGAGGTGCTGCGCCAGCTTGGCCTGCGCCTCGACCCGCCGAAGGCGTCGCTCTACGTGTGGGCGCGCCTCCCGGAGGGCCAGCGCTCCAGCGCGGAGTTCGCCGCCGGCCTGATCGACGCCACGGGCGTCGTCGTGACCCCCGGCATGTCCTACGGCGCATCCGGTGAGGGCTACATCCGCATCTCGCTCACCGTCCCCGACGACCGGCTAGAGGAGGCGCTGAAGCGTCTCTCGGCGTACGCCCGCGGCGAGAAGGTGCTCTAAGCGCCCACTCGTCGCAACGGCTTCGACACGATGCGTCGCCTCAACCGATGAATCGACGGCTGGTCTCCTCGCGTACACTGTGATCAGACAGTGTTAGCAGGAGACCAGCCCATCTCATTCACCCCTGAATCCTTCGATGCCGCCGAGGAGTACCGGAACGAGTACTCGAACGGGCGCGGCCGCACGGCGCGTCACGGTGGCAAGCACGGCACCTCGCACAGGACAGCCTCCGAACAGGAACGCGCATTCCTCGTGGGCGTCGACCGCGGTTCGCACGACGGCATGTCGCTGGACGAGTCGATGGCGGAGCTCGGTCGGCTGGTGGACACCGCCGGCGGCGTCGTCGTCGGCGGCATGACGCAGCGCCGTGCGCGCATCGACCCCGCGACCTACATCGGCTCCGGCAAGGTCGAGGAGATCGTCGCGGCGCGCGAGGAGACGAAGTACACGCTCGTCGTCTTCGATGACGCGCTGTCGCCCTCCCAGCAGTTGAACCTGGAGAACGCGCTCAAGGTGAAGGTGCTGGATCGGTCCGCGCTGATCCTCGACATCTTCGCTGCGCGCGCTCAGACGCGTGAGGCGTCGCTGCAGGTGGAGTTGGCGCAGCACGAATACCTGCTGCCGCGTTTGCGCGGCCAGTGGCAGCACCTCGAACGCATGGAGGGCGCTATCGGCCTCCGCGGCCCCGGTGAGACGCAGCTGGAGACGGACCGCCGGCTGATCAACACGCGCATCACGCGGCTGAAGAAGCAGATCAAGACCGTCTCCCAGCAGCGCGCGCTTCAACGCACGCGCCGCGAGCGACAGGCGATGCCGGTGGTCGCGCTGGTCGGCTATACCAACGCGGGGAAGTCATCGCTCATGCGGGCGCTCTCCGGTTCCGACGTGTACGCCGCGGACGAGGTCTTCGCGACGCTCGATCCGGTGACGCGGCGCATCGGCTCCGGCACGGCGGAAGCGTTTCTGCTGACCGACACCGTGGGCTTCATGCAGAAGCTGCCGACGCAGCTCGTCTCCGCGTTCCGCGCGACGCTGGAGGAGTTGCGCACCGCCGACCTGCTGGTGCACGTCATCGACGGTACCGCGACGGCCGTGGATGCGCAGCGCGACACCGTGCAGGAGACGCTGGACGGCCTGGGCGTCGGCGGCACGCCGGTGCTGTGCGTGGTGAACAAGGTGGACGGCATGGTGCTGCCAGACGGCTCCCCCGTGGAGACCGAGGCCGACCTGGCGATCCTCGATGAGGCGAACCCGCTCGGCATCGAGACCGAGACGCTGTACGTCTCCGCGACGACCGGTCTCGGCGTCGACGCGCTCCGCAAGCGCCTGCTCTACGAGTTCTTCGGGAACGAGGTCGTCGCGCCGACCAGCGCGGCCGGCTAGACCGCGCGCGTTACCGCTCTACCGCTCCCGCTCGCACACGATTGCCACGTGCGCCTCGCCCATGCGCGTCAGCGCGACCGTCCGCACGCGGGGTTCGGGTGCCTCGGCGCGCGTCGAGGCGAGGCTGCGGTTGAGGCGCGTCTCCAGTGCGTTCGTGTCCACGGGCGACGCGCGGCGCATCACCTCGACACGGGTGACGCCGAGGGCGACGAGCGCGTCGCGCAGCCGCCGCTCCGCGAACGGGAACCACGCGTCGATGCGGAAGCGCCGCGCGAATGGCGAGTCGACCGCGTCGTCGCCGCTCAGGTACGCGGTGTGCTCGTCCAGCCGCCACGCACCCCCGTTGCGGCCGAGCAGCGGCGCGACCACGTCCACCAGGTTCGCGCGGCCCACGCTCGGGTCGAGGTCGTACAGGTAGCCTCCCGGCTCGCGCACGGGCGTCGTGCCGGTGTCCGGCGCACCCTCGATGCTCGCGCCCGGCGGCAGAACCGTCGCGCGGCGCGGGGCAGTGACCGCCGCGCCGAACCACAGAACCGCCTCCACCAGCGTGCCCTCGTGAGAGATGAACTCCACCTCGACGCCGTCCGGCACCACAGCCAGGTCGATGCCGGGGGCGACCTTGATGCCCGCGCGCGGCAGTGCCGAGGCGATGCGCACCGCTACGGAGAGCGGCGGCGACCACGCCTCAGGGTCGCGCA
>JAQCJS010000242.1 GCA_027592975.1 Chloroflexota bacterium | reverse complement strand
CCGGCTTTCCTTCCTCAGGACACAACGAAGGGGCCCCTCGTGAGAGGGGCCCCTTCTCGTCCTGGGCGTGCGCGGAGGTTCGGTACCCGGCTATCCGTGGCTGGCGGCGGGGGTGTCCGGCGTCTCGTGCCCGTCCTCGTCCTGGAGCGCGGCGACCTCGGCCTCGTCCGGCTCGTTCACGTCACGCAGGGGGCGGCGTCGGCGTTCCAGCAGGCTCAGGTTCTCCAGCTCATCCTCGGTGATCTGCTCGGCGGCGTCGGACGCGGTCTGGCCCTGCCGCACGCGCTTGGCGATGGCGACCGCGGCGCCGATGAGTACGGCGGACGACAGCGCGGCCCCGCCGGCGATGAACATGTGCTTCTTGCGCATGCCCGGGAAGCGCTCCAGCACGCGGTGCGCCAGCCGGATCGCGTCGTCCTGGCCCAGCTTGATCGCCCCTTCCAGGGCGACGCCGGCCAGCTTCTCCAGGCGTTCGATTGATTCGTCTCGGACGCTCATCCTTCGTCCTCCTCATCTTCCGTGGTGAGTTCGCGCAGCAGCGAAGCGACGTGGAGGGCGGCGTACATCGCCTCGCTCCCGGTGTTGCCCACGCTGCCGCCAGACCGCGCCTCCGCCTGCTCCAGGGTGTTGGCGGTGATCACGCCGAACCCCACCGGCACGCCGGACTCGCGACCGATCTCCATGATCCCGCGCGCCGCCTCGCCCGCGACGAAGTCGAAGTGAGGTGTCTCGCCGCGCACGACCGCGCCCACGCAGGCGATCGCGTCATACAGGCCGGCGGCGGCCAACTCTCCCGCCATCAGCGGGATCTCGAAGGCGCCCGGCACCCAGTAGACATCGATCGCTTCGTCAGCAACGCCATGTTCACGTGCCGTTGTGACGGCACCGTTACACAGCCGTTTCGTGAATTGATCATTGAAGATGGCCGCGACGATCGCCACGCGCATCCCGGTGGCGTCAGGGGTGCCTTCGCCAAAGACGTTGGGCATCTAGTTCCCCGTTCCGGGCATGGACTGGTTCAGATAGTGCCCCATCTTGTCGCGCTTCGTCGTCATGTAGCGCACGTTGTGCGTGTTCGCGGGCACCTCCAGCGAGACACGCTCCACGACCGCCAGGCCGTAGCCGTCCAGTCCCGCGCCGCGCAGCGCGCCGAACTGATCCAGCTCCTGGATCTTCACCGGGTTGTTGGTCATGAGCCGCATCTGCCGCACGCCGAGATCCACGAGGATCTGCGCGCCGATGCCGTACTCCCGGCTCTCCGCCGGCAGCCCCAGCGCCACGTTCGCCTCCACGGTGTCCAGGCCCTGCTCCTGCAGCTTGTAGGCGCGCAGTTTGTTGTGCAGGCCGATGCCGCGGCCCTCCTGGTCCATGTAGACGATCACGCCTCGGCCCGCCTCCGCGACCAGCCGCATGGCGGCGTCCAGCTGCTCGCCGCAGTCGCAGCGCAGCGAGCCGAAGACGTCGCCGGTGACGCAGCGGTCATGCACGCGCACCAGCACCGGCTCGCCCGTGGTCACGTCGCCCATCACCAGTGCCACGTGCTCGCGCGTGTCGATGAGCGTGCGGTAGCCGATGGCGCGGAACTCACCGTAGGTGGTGGGGAGGGCGGCCTCCTCCTCCACGCGCTCCACCAGGCGCTCGTGCGCCATGCGGTAGGCGATCAGGTCGGCGACGGTGAGGATCTTCAGCGTGTGCTTGCGGGCGAACTTCTCCAGGTCCGGCATCCGGGCCATGGTGCCGTCGTCCTTCATGATCTCGCACACGACGGCGACCTGCTCGAGGCCGGCGAGGCGGCAGAGGTCGACCGAGGCCTCCGTCTGGCCGGCGCGCACGAGGACGCCCCCGTCACGGGCGCGCAGCGGGAAGACGTGGCCGGGGCGGGTGAAGTCCTGCGGCCCGGCCTGCGGGTCGGCGAGCTTCTGGATCGTCCGTGCGCGGTCGGCGGCGGAGATGCCGGTCGTTACCCCCTCGGCCGCCTCCACGCTGATCGTGAAGGCGGTGCCCAGCGGCGCCGTGTTGTGCGAGGTCATCAGCGGCAGGTCGAGCTCTTCGGCGCGCGTCTCCGTGAGCGGGACGCAGATCAGGCCCTTTGCGTAGCGGGCGTAGAAGTTGACGACCTCCGCGGTGCAGAACTGCGCCGCGATCACCACGTCCCCTTCGTTCTCGCGGTCTTCGTCGTCGGTGACGATGATCGAGCGCCCGGCGCGCAGCTCCTCGATCGCCTCCTCCACCGTCGCGCGCATGGAGGCGCCGGTGCGCCGCGCGGGGGCCCGCACCTTCGCTGCCGCCGAGGCCCGGGGCTTCGCCTGTGGGGTCGCCTTCTCCGCCATCGCTGCCTCCTCGCGCCCGCCGCCCGCTACTGTGCTGCGCGCGCTTCCAGGATCTGCTCCACGTAACGGGCGAAGATGTCCGTCTCGAGGTTGATCGTGTCGCCGGGCTTCCGGCGCGTCAGGTTCGTGTGCTCCTGCGTGTACTGCACCAGCGACACGGAGAACGACTCTGCATCGCGGCCCATCACCGTGAGCGAAACGCCGTCCACGCAGACGGGGCCCTTCATCACGATGTACCGCAGATATTCCGCCGGGACCCGATAACGCGCGATGATCGCGTCCGCGTCCGGCGTCAGGCTCATCAGGTGGCAGGTCGTCTCCACGACCCCCCGGACGATGTGCCCGGACATCCGGGTCGCCCCCGTCACGGAGCGCTCCAGGTTCACGATATCGCCCACGGCCAGCTCACCCAGGTTGGAGCGCCGGAACGTCTCGTTCATCACGTCGAAGGACATCGAGTCGCCGTCCATCGCACGGACGGTCAGGTCTACGCCGTTCACGGCGATCGAGTCGCCCAGGCGGGAGTCGTCCAGGATCAGGGAACAGCCGATGACCAGCTCGCCGCCTTCGCGGCGTCGCACGGTGCCCAGTTCTTCGATGATCCCGGTGAACATGGCTACCTTTCGTCCCCCGGCGTGTCCGGTGTGTCCGGCGAGCCCGGCCATGCCGGGATGCCGGCGATCAGGGTGTCCTCGCCCAGGCGTTCCACGGTCAGGTCGCGCAGGCGAGGTGCCTCGCGCATGACCGCCGCGCCCCGGCCCGCCACGGCTGCCGGTGCATCCGCAGCGCCGATAATCACGGGCGCCATCACAGCATAAAGGCGATCGACGTAACGCTGGTCGAAGAGCGCCCCCAGCAGCTCGCTGCCGCCCTCCACCAGCAGGTTCAGCACCCCCCGCTCCCCGAGGAGCGCGAGCAGGGCCGGGAGGTCCACGTGCCGGCCGTCCGCGGCGGACAGCACGGCCACCTCCGCCCCGCGGTCAGC
>JAQCJS010000241.1 GCA_027592975.1 Chloroflexota bacterium | reverse complement strand
GGGGCTGAACCAAGACCCAGCCCCCCGCAGGGATTCCGACTGGCCGAGGAATCGGGCGGGAGTCCTCGGCCAGGTGCTGCAGTTATCCCGCATCGTCCGTCGCGGAGTCATCGCAGTCCCCGCAGCCCGTGTTGCGACCTTGCGCCTTCTCGTCACCTCGTCCTCGGAGCCGGACGTCAGGAAGGGCTCCGAGGACGCACGCGGGGCGTTGGGTGGTGCAGGTCGAGGAGCACGGCGCGGGGGCGCGCACCCATGTGGGGAGGCGCGCCCAGACGGGCGGCGGTCGGATGGGCCCGGGAGGTAGTGGGTGAGGAAAGTAGTGGGGGAGGAGAGAGGAACAGCACCGGGCTCGCCACCGTCGAGGTAGCGGGGTCGGCTCGTTGATAGACGGCGACGAGCCCGGTGTTGCTTGAGGAATGGAGCCGCCGAAGCGACTTCGTTCCCTCCTCACCCCATAGAACGACCGTCCTCCGCGGGCGTTCGGCGGTTGAGCGAGGAATTTCGGGAATACCGAGGTCCCGGAACCGCCGCTCAGACGCTGCGTCGTGGTCTCCGAACAGCCTGGACCGCAGCCTCGTAGGTGAGCGGCCGGCGGTCGAGGGGGAACCGGCGCGAGGGGTCCGGGCAGACCTGCCGCTCCCGGAGGGTCTCCACCAGCAGCGCGGTCTCTGACCTCGGCAGGCGCGCGACGGTCCACCCGAGCCCGGTGAGCTGTTGCTCGCCCCAGCCCGGGAGCGGGACGTAGATCCGTCGGCGCCCGGTGGTGTGTGCCCAGCCGCGCAGCACCTCCGACCAGGTGATCCGCGAGGCGCCCGTCACATCGAACGACTGGCCCGGCCGGCCATCGTCGGCGAGTGCGAGGCTCAGCGCCTCCACCACATCGCCCAGGGCGACCGGTTCCACCTCGACGTGACGCCAGCGGAAGAGGGGGACGAACGGCGAGCGGTCCACGAGCCGGTGCATCAGCTCCCAGAGGACGCTCCCCCGGCCCACGATCATCGGAGCGCGGAGCATCTGCCACTCGAGGCCAGACTGCCGCACCGCCAATTCGCGCGCCCACTGGGCGACGAGGTAGCGCGAATCCGACTCCTCCGCGGCAGCGACGTGGCCCATTGCGATCACGCGCCGGACACCGGCAGCGCGGGCGGCGATGAGCGCGTGCTGGATCGCATCCACCTCGTTCGCGACGACGTCGCCGTCTCGCCCGCGCGTGTCGGCGGCGTAGACCAGCGTGGAGATGCCGCGCATCGCCTCGTCCACCCCGCGGCCGGTCACGAGGTCACCGACGACCGCCTCCAGCCCCTGGTCGCGGAGCCGGAGCGCGTCGAACTCACGCCGCACGAACGTCCGGATCCGCGGGGACGCCTCGCCAGCGGAGAGGCGGGCGACGAGCGCCGAGCCGACCGCGCCGGAGGCGCCGACGACGAGGATCATCGCCGCCGCTCCTCCCTCGCGCCGCGCGTGGCGTTCCCCGTCCGAGCCCTACCGCGTGATCGCGCCGCGGTCGGCCTGGGAGACCAGCTTGGCGTACTTGGCGAAGACGCCGGTCTCGTAGCGCGGCGGCAGCGGCTGGCGTGCGGTGAGGCGACGCTGGACCTCCGCCGGGTCGACCTCCAGGTTGAGCTCGCGGCGATCGATGTTGACGACGATGATGTCGCCCTCCTGCACCGCGCCGATCGGGCCGCCCGCGGCCGCCTCCGGGGCGACGTGCCCGGCCATGAGCCCGCGCGTCGCGCCGGAGAAGCGCCCGTCCGTGAGGAGCGCGACCGTCTCACCGAGGCCTTCGCCGACGAGCGCGGCGGTGACCAGGAGCATCTCCCGCATCCCGGGGCCGCCCACCGGCCCCTCGTTGCGGATGACGACTACGTCGTTCGCCTTGATCTGCTTGGCGAGGACGGCCTTCATCGCGTCCTCCTCGCACTCGAAGACGCGGGCGGGGCCGCGGTGGTAGTTCCGCTCGTGGCCGGCGACCTTGATCACGCAGCCGTTCGGCGCCAGCGACCCCTTCAGGATCACCAGCCCGCCGGTCGGCTTGAGCGCCTGCGAGACGGGGAGGATCACGTCCTGCCCCGGCGTCTCCTGCGCCGTCTCCGCGATCTCCGCGATCGTCTTCCCGGTCACGGTCATCACGTCGCCGTGGAGCTTCCCGCCCTCCAGCAGCCGCTTCGCCAGCAGCGGCGTGCCGCCGGCGCGGTCCATGTCGAGCGCGACATAACGGCCGCCAGGGCGCATGTCGCCGATGAGCGGCGTGGCGTCCGAGATCCGGTTGAAGTCGTCGATGTCCAGCTCCACGCCCGCCTCCGCGGCGATCGCGAGGGCGTGCAGGACGATGTTCGTGGAGCCGCCCGTGGAGGCGGCACAGATGATGGCGTTCTCGATCGCCTTCTTCGTGATGATGTCGCGCGGGCGCACGCCGCGGCGCAGCACGTCCATGACCAGTCGGCCGGCCTCCACGCCCACGTCGTCCTTGCGGATGTCGGTCGCGCCGACGGTGGCGGAGCCCATGGGCGAGAGGCCCATGAACTCCATCGCCGTCGCCATGGTGTTGGCCGTGTACTGTGCGCCGCAGGCGCCGGCGCCCGGGCAGGCCGCCGCCTCCAGCGCCGCCAGCCGCTCGTCCGAGAGCGTGCCGGCGGCGTTCGCGCCGACCCCTTCGAAGACGTCCTGGATGGTGACGTCCTTCCCCTCCCACTGCCCGGGGGCGATGGAACCGGAGTAGAGCACGAGGCCAGGGATGTTGAGCCGCGCCAGGGCCATCGCGCCGGCCGGGATCGTCTTGTCACAGCCGACGATGACGACGGCGGCATCGAACGAGTAGCCGATCGCGCAGAGCTCCACTGAGTCGGCGATCAGCTCGCGCGAGATCAGGGAGGCCTTCATCCCCTCCGTGCCCATGGAGACGCCGTCCGAGATCGAGACGGTGTTCACCTCCATCGGCGTCCCGCCGGCCTCGCGGATCCCCTGCATCACCTTCTGCGCGAGGGCGCGCTGCGAGAGGTTGCACGGCATGGTGCCGATCCACTCGTGCGCCACCATGACCAGCGGGCGCTGGAGGTCGTCCCGGTCGTAGCCCACGGCGTGGAAGTAGGAACGTGCGGCCGCGCGCTCCGGGCCATCCACCAGCGTGCGGCTGCGGTGCCGCATGTCGAATGCATCTGCCATCGAGAACTCCTCGCGACTGTGTGTTGAGCAACGCGATGTTACAGGGACGAATAGACGCACGCGACGCAGGCGATTGCTCGGGCGCGGGAGGTTGGCGTTACCGGTCCGCTGGCTGAAGTGCGCCCAGCGTGCGAGACAGGCTATCCAGAACCCC
>JAQCJS010000240.1 GCA_027592975.1 Chloroflexota bacterium | reverse complement strand
ATGTTCCCACGCACAAGGATCGCCTCGGCGGCCTAAGCAAACTGTCCGTCAAACCGGAGCAAGCCCAGCGGCTGTGTGGGGCACGAGGCGCGGTCACGCCCACGCCTCGTCTGAGCAGACCCTCGTGCTGTACCATCCCTCCCGGACGCCATCGCTCCGGTCGATCAGATGCTGGGTTCACCCTGAGTCGGGCGACCGCGAGGCACTCGCTGCGACGATCACGAGGCTGGCGCGACCCTCCGGCGAGGGCTCGCCGCCGTTGCTATACTTCCCGGACTCAGACACACCGCCGCGCCCAAGGACGGTAACCATGACCCTGTCGAACGTTGTTCCGTTCAGTGTTCCCGCAGACGTCCCCTCCGCCAAACGCGGCGTATATGAGGGTAACTTCGAGCTCGTCACGAAGGGCACTGGAAACCTCGTGCTCTTCGCGGGCGACCAGAAGGTGGAGCATCTCAACGACGACTTCTTCGGCGCGACCAAGCAGGGGCCGATCGCTGCGGACGACAACGACCCCGAGCACCTGTTCCGCATCGCCCAGGAGGGTGTGATCGGCTGCTTCGCGAGCCAGTTCGGCCTCGTCGCGCGCTACGGGCCGGACTACAGCGACGTGCCGTACCTCGTGAAGGTGAACAGCAAGACGCACCTCATCGGGACTTCGATCGGCGACCCGCGCAGCCGCGACTGGGTGACAGTTGAGCAGGTCGCTTCGTTGCGTGATGCCGGCCTCAACATCGTCGGTGTCGGCTACACGGTGTACCCGGGCAGCGAATTCGAAGCGGAACAGATGGCGGGCGCCGCGCAGCTCTGCTACGAGGCGCACCGCGAGGGACTCCTCGTCGTGACCTGGGTGTACCCGCGCGGCAAGGCCGTGCCCAACGAGCGCGACCCTCACCTGATCGCAGGGTGCGCGGGCCTCGCGGCGACGCTGGGCGCGGACTTCTGCAAGGTGAACTACCCGAAGGTCGAGAGCGGCAGCGTTGCCGAGGCGTTCCGTGAGGCCGCGCAGGCCGCCGGCCGCACGCGGCTGATCACCGCCGGCGGTGAGGGCGTGGACGTGCAGGCGTTTCTCCAGACGCTGCACGACCAGATCTTCATCAGCGGCGCCGCCGGCAGCGCGACCGGCCGCAACATCCACCAGAAGCCGCTCCCGGAGGCGGTGCGCATGACGAAGGCGATCGCCTCGATCACCTACGGTGGCTCCTCCGTCGCGGACGCGCTCGCGGTGTACGAGGGTTCGCGCGACTTCACGATCTAGCGATCACACGGACGGGGCTACCTCTGCCTGAGTCGACTTATCCGGAGCTCGCGGGCGTGCTGACCGATCAATTTCCTGCGCCCGTCTGCGCGATCCTCCGGGGTTTCGCGGACGCCAGCGCCTCGCTGCGCGACCTGCTTGCGGTTGCCCCGCTGCGCGACCTCCTTGGTGCGACCGGGGAGACGAACGTGCAGGACGAGGCGACGGCGAAGCTGGATGCCATGGCGAACACGCTCTTCCTGGACGCGCTCAGGCTGCCGGACGTCTCCCGGCTGATCTCCGAGGAGGAGCCGGAACCGGTCGAGGTCGGCGCGGGCGCGTACACCTGCTGCTTCGACCCGCTCGATGGCTCCTCGAACATCGGGATCGCGAGCGTCGGGTCGGTGCTCGGTGTGTACGCCAACGCGCCGGACGCACCTGACGAGTTCCAGTTCAGCGGACGCCAGCTGGTTGCGGCTGCGTTCACCGTGTACGGCCTCCCCACGATGCTGATCGTGGCCGCTCCGAATCGTGTGGACGGCTTTGCATACGACCCCGAGGATCGCGTGTGGCGGCTGGTGTCCCCGGGCATCCGGGCTCCGCACGCGCAGTACGTCAGCATCAACTGGACGTACCGCGACCGCTGGCCGGCCCGCGTGGCCCGCGGAGTCGACCAGGCCTCGATGGGACTGCGTGGCCGGTACAGCGGCTCCATGGTCGAGGACATCTTCCGCGTGCTGATGTCCGGCGGGGTGTTCCTCTACCCCGAGGACGCTGCGGCGCCTCGGGGCAAGTTGCGGATGCTGTACGAGGTCTGCCCGATCGGCTTCGTGATGGAGGCCGCGGGCGGCAGCGCGATGGACGGTGCGATCCCCGTGCTGGACGTCCCGATCACGAGCCCACACCAGCGTGGCCCCCTGATCGTCGGCGACCGGGAGGCCGTGCTTCGCTACCACTCCGCCTACGTGCTGGAGGACTGACGCGCGCCGGGCGCTGGCAACCGGGTCAAGGGCAGTCGAGGCTCCCGTCGCCCTCCCTTGTCTCCACCAATTCCGACACACCTCGCGCCTGGGGGATTTCCGAAGGCGCACGAAGCAGCCCGCCGGAAGGCGGGCTTCTTCGTGTGCGCGCGCCGGAGGCGGAGCGGGGGCGCGCGGTGCGGCGGTGCGGTGCATCGGATAGGCTGCGCTCGCAAGATCGAGGGAAGCCGATGAGCCTGTCCGCTGCCGCGTTCGCCGCCAAGTGGATGGATGTGACCACCACGGAGCGCGCCTCGTCCCAGTCACACTTCCTCGACCTGTGCGACCTGCTGGGCGTGCCCACCCCGCACGAGGCGGATCCGCTGGGCGACTGGTACGCCTTCGAGCGCGGGGCGACGAAGATCAGCGGCGGGGATGGCTTCGCCGACGTGTGGAAGCGCGGGCACTTCGGCTGGGAGTACAAGGGCAAGCACAAGGACCTGGCGGCGGCCTACCGGCAGCTGCTGGACTACAGCGAGGCGCTGGAGAACCCGCCCCTGCTGGTGGTCAGCGACATGGAGCGCATCCAGGTCCACACGCGCTTCACCAATACGAAGTCCACGACGCTGACGGTGACGCTGGAGGATCTGCGCGACGATCCCGGCCCCGCGCTGGAGATCCTGCGCGCGGTGATGACCAACCCGGACGCGCTGCGCCCGCAGCAGACCCCGGACGAGGTGACGCAGGCGGCGGCGAGCCGCTTCGCGCTGATCGCGCGGTCGCTGCAGGATCGCGGGCACGATCCGGAGGCGGTGGCGCACTTCCTGAACCGCGTGCTGTTCTGCCTGTTCGCGGAGGACATTGGCCTGCTGCCGCGCCGGATCATGAGCGATCTGATCGAGTCGCGCGCGTCGGATCCCGATCTGTTCACGGCGGGGCTGGCGGAGATGTTCGCGCTCATGTCCGCCGCCGGCGGCTTCTTCGGCACGCAGCGCATCGCGTGGTTCAACGGCGGGCTCTTCGACGGGGCCGAGGTGATCCCGTTCAAGCGCGAGGAGATGCGCTCGGTGCGCGAGGTGGCGCGGCTGGACTGGGCGCAGGTGGAGCCGTCCATCCTGGGCA
>JAQCJS010000239.1 GCA_027592975.1 Chloroflexota bacterium | reverse complement strand
ACACCGCTGAGCGCCGCCTCGCCGTCCAGACGGAAGCCCACCCGCTGCCGTACGCCACCTTCGAGGGGCTGATCCCGAAGGGCGAGTACGGCGCGGGCGAGGTGATCGTCTGGGACCGGGGCACCTACTCCCCCGACGAACACGATCACGAGCACGGCCCGCTGGTCTTCGAGGATTACGCGGAGGCCAGCCGCCGCATGGCCGCGCAGATCGCCGAAGGCAAAGTCTCCGTCACCATGCGCGGCGAACGCATGAGGGGCTCCTGGTCCTTCGTGAAGACGAAACAGGCAGAGGACTCCTGGCTGCTGCTCAAGCACCGCGACGACGCCGCCGACGGCAGCGACCTGCCGGCGCTCTTCGACTCCTCCGTGATCTCCGGGCTCACGATCGCGGACCTGCAGGCGGGGCCGCTGCCCCCGGCGGCCTCGACCCTCGCGCCGCTACGCGCGTCCGAGCTACCGAAGGCACGCCGCGTGCCGATGCCCGCGAACGTGGAGCCGATGCAGGCGTCACTGAGCGCGTCCCCCTAGGCGCACGACGACTGGTCGTTCGAGCCGAAGCTGGACGGCGTCCGCTGCCTCGTGCGTCTCGAGGCCAGCGCGGACGGCCGCCGCGGCAGTCAGGAAGCAGCCCGCGAACTCGATGATCCTCGATGGCGAGATCGTGGCGTTCGATGAGCGCGGGGTGCCCTCGTTCGAACGGCTGCAGTCGCGCATCAACCTTGCGAACGCGACCGAGATCCGGCAGGCCGACCGTGACCTGCCCGTCGTCTTCTACGTCTTCGACCTGTTGTACCTGGACGGCGTGGACGTGCGCCGCGCGCCGCTGCACGAACGCCGCGCGCTGCTGCATCGCACGATCATGCCCACGCCCCACCTGCGCCTCGTCGAGCCGTTCGAGGTGGACGGCCTCACCGCGTACGAGGCGGCCACCGCGCTCGGCATCGAGGGGCTGCTCGCGAAGCGCCGCGACTCCGCGTACGAGAGCGGCAAGCGGTCGCCGAGCTGGCTGAAGGTGAAGCACCGCACCTCGGACGACTTCGTGGTCGTGGGGTACAGCGACGGGCTGAACTCGCGCGCCGCGACGTTCGGCGCGCTGGTGATCGCCACGCGCGACGAGGCGGGCACGCTGCTGCCGGTGGGACGCGTGGGCAGCGGCTTCGATGAGCGCACGCTGCGCGCCTTCCTCGACCGCCTTGCACCGCTGCGCGTCGACACCCCGCCGCTCGAGGTGACGCGCGACCAGGCGGCCGGCGTGACATGGGTGCGCCCGGAGGTGGTGGTGGAGGTGGAGTACGCGCAGGTCACGGCGGACGGCAGCCTGCGCGCGCCGGTGTTCCTGCGCCTGCGCGACGACAAAGGCCCCGAGGACGTCCAGCGTGCCTCGACCGTCGCGCCGCCGAATGCGAGCAGCGGCGCGAGCAAGCGCTACACCGCCATGCGCACCGCGCGCCTGGAGGCGGCGCGCAAGCAGACGACGATCGAGGTGGCGGGCATGAAGATCGCCGTCACCAACCTGGACAAGGGGATGTGGCCCGCGCACCAGACGCATAGTGATTCGCGCGGCGACACGCGAGCGCTGACCAAGCGCGACCTCATCGCGTACTACGCGCGCATGGCACCGTACCTGCTACCGCAACTGCGCGACCGCCCGCTCACCATGACGCGCTACCCCAACGGCATCGAGGGGTCGTTCTTCTACCAGAAGCACGTGGAGGCGCTCCCGGCGGGCGGCTTCGTGCAGACGCTCCCGGTGTTCATGGACAACCGCGACCAGGAGGCGATCCTGGTGAACAACCTGCCGACGCTGGTGTGGCTCGCGCAGGTCGCGGACCTCGCGCTGCATGTGAGCCTGGCGCGGGCAAACCCCGCGCCGGACGCCTCGAACCTCCCGCAGACGTACAGCGGGTCGAAGGAGGCGATCGAGGCATCGCTGCTCAACTACCCGGACTTCGTGCTGTTCGACCTCGATCCCTACATCTACCGCGGCGACGAGGCGACGGGCGGCGAGCCCGAGCTCAACCGCCACGCCTTCGAGCAGACCGCACAGGTGGCGCGCTGGCTGAAGGAGCTGCTGGACTCCGCGCGACTGTCCTCGTTCGTGAAGACCTCGGGCGCGACGGGGTTGCACATCTTCGTGCCGGTGGTGCGCCAGTACGAGTACGACGTCATCCGCGAGGTCGCGCAGACGATGGGCGCGTTCCTGGTCCGCGCGCACCCGAAGGAGGTCACCACGGAGTGGGCGACCGAGAAGCGTCGAGGCATGGTGTTCTTCGACGCGAACCAGAACGCCCGCATCAAGAACCTCGCCTGCGCCTACTCGCCGCGCGCGAAGCCGGGCGGGCCGGTCTCGATGCCGCTGAAGTGGGACGAGCTGGGCCGCATCTTTCCCACGGACTTCACCATGCTGAACGCGCACGAGCGGGTGGCGAAGGTGGGCGACCTCTGGGCGCACATCCTGGACGCGAAGCACGACCTCTCCGCGCTCCTCGGGAAGTAGCGCGCGGCCGGCCTACCGCGCGCCGCGGGACGTCTCGCGGCGGATCGCGTTCACGATCGCCAGCGCGTCCGCCATCGGCTGCACGTCATGCACGCGGACGACATGAACACCCGCCGAGGCGGCGAGGACGTTGAACGCGATCGTGGCCTCAAGGAGTCCCGGCGCGTCCTGCGTGTCGCCTCGCCCCATCAACTCGGCGAGGAAGCCCTTGCGCGAGGCGGAGATGAGCACGGGGTAGCCCTCCGCGACCAGCGCCGGGAGGCCGGCGAGCAGCGCGGCGTTGTCCGCCGCCGACTTGCCGAAGGCGAAGCCGGGGTCGAGCCACGGCGTGACGCCCGCGGCCCGCAGCTCCGCGGCGCGCGCCAGCAGGAACTCGCGCACCTCCCGGTTCACGTCCGCGTACTCCTGGCTGACCTCGCGGTGGTGCTTCGGGCGGCCGCGCATGTGCATGACGCACCCGGGCAGACCGTACTCGCTCGCGACCGCGAGCATCGCGGGGTCGCTGAACCCGGTGACGTCGTTCAGCAGGTGCACGCCCGCCTCCGCCGCCGCGCGCGCGACCGAGGGCGTCCACGTGTCGACCGAGGTGAGCAGGCCTTCCGCGACAGCGGCCTCGATCACCGGAACGACGCGCGCCGCCTCCTCGTCCGGGGTGAGGTCGCGCCCGTTCGAGCGCGTGGAGTGCGCGCCGATGTCGATGATCGCCGCGCCCTGCCGCCCCAGGTCGAGCGCGCGGTCGCGGGCGGCCTCCACGCTCACCCGCGAGAAGGCGACCGGCGAGTCGTCCGAGACGTTGAGGATGCCCATGATCGCGGTGCGG
>JAQCJS010000238.1 GCA_027592975.1 Chloroflexota bacterium | reverse complement strand
GGGGGAGCCGCTCCATGATCGCGTTCATCTGATCGATCTCCGACTGCTGGTTCTCGATGATCTCCGTGCACAGCGTGCGCAGTTCAGCGTCCTCGATCGCGGCCTCGCGGCACATCAGGATCGCGCCGGAGTGGTGTGGGATCATCGAGCGCAGGAACTGGCCGTCGTTCACGGCGACCTGCCAGCGGATCGCGAGGAACGAGACCACGAGCACCACCGCGCAGGCGGCGAAGATGCCGATGTTCCACCGACGGTCGCGGTACATCGCGCTCATCAACACCAGCTCGATCATCACCATGGGCGCTGCCATCAACGCGGCCATGTACGCCTGGTTCACGTGGTTGAACACGTCGCTCCACGTGTTCACCATCGCGTACATCAAGACGTACATCGAGATGAACGACAGCACTGCCATCCCCGCGAGGCGTAGATACATCCCCTTCCCGGGCATGCCGTGGTTGCCATCCGTAGTCTCCGTCGTGGACATGACACGCCCTCCCCGGCCGGCAGCGGCAGCCAACCGTGAGGTCGACGCTACGACCAGAGGCACTCAACGAGCGCAACGGCGCACGTTCATCCGTGGCATTCGCGCATGAGGAAGGCCGAGGCTCGCGCGACTAGGGCGGGCCGCCACCCATCCGTCCGTTGTCCGGGATCGCCTCGAGCCGAGCGACGTACGACGCCGGCAGGCCAATGGCGCGCGCGGCCCGCACCACGGCGTTGCGGTAGGCCGGGGAGGGAAGGAAGCCTGCGAGGTGCGGCGTGGCCACGGTGTACGAGCGGCAGCGCACCTCGTCCCCCGCGGGCGTCGTCACGCTCACGGTCGTGCGCCCGTAGGCGGGCGGATCGCGAAAGAGGCCCATGTGGTCGTCCAGCGCGTGCGAGTCACCCGCGGCGATCAGCCAGAGCGCACCCCACACCTCGTCACCCGGCTCGGGCTGTAGATCGCCCACGCCACCGAGCCAGGTGCTCTTCGACTCGATGGTGAACGCGAAGCGGGCATCCGGCAGCCGCGCGATGCTGACGAACTGCGCGCCGGGGCAGTGACGGCGCAGCTGCTCGGCATCCAAGTTGGAGCCATAGCCGAAGTAGAGGAACGGCCCGCCGGGCGACCGGATCTCGTCCGTCATGTGCGTCTCCTGATCGAAGCCGCATGGTAGCGCGCGCTAGGATCGAGGTATCAGGAGGTGCGCCATGCACATGGGCATGAACATGAACTCCCGGTGGGGCAAGCGCCGCTGGGAGGACCTGCCAGCCGGAACCCGACGCGGCCTCGGCATCGCCGCATCGATCCAGGCGGCGCTGCTTGTCAGCGCGCTGATCGACCTCGTCCGCCGGCCGGCGGCGCAGGTGCGAGGCGGCCGGAAGTGGGCCTGGGTGCCGGTGCTTTTCGTGAACTTCGTGGGCCCGATCGCCTACTTCGTCTTCGGACGCCGGGACGCCGCCCCGGACGAGGTGGACGCGCCGGACGCGGGTCTCCGGCTCTAGGCGCGGCGACACACGGCTGCGTCACCGGGAGGTTCAAGTAGTAGGAGCGGGAAGTGTGGTCGGGGTGCGCAGATTTGAACTGCGGACCTCTTCGTCCCGAACGAAGCGCTCTGCCAAGCTGAGCTACACCCCGAGGCAACGAGCCGCGTACGGCCCGGGTCACGAATCGTAACACCCGCCTCGGTAGCGAGCGAGCCTCCGCACGCCCCACCTCAACCTCGACAAATCGAGGGCGCGGGCTTCGCACTGGGGCCGCCCAGTCGCCTATGATTCTTGCGGGCGGGGCGGAAGGGTCGACTACGAGTGCCACGACTGCTACCCTGGCGTGGGCGGCGGCTGCGCGCGGTCGCAGCCTTGCTCCTCGCCACCGCCTTTCTGGCGGTCACCCTGTCGACCAGCGACCGCTCCGAGGCGCAGACCGCCCGCCTGGGCGATGAGAACTCCTGGCTGCGCATCCAGAACGTCGGATCGCTCCCGGCGACGATCGACCTGAACTTCTACGACGCGGACGGCCGCCTGGTCGCGCGCGACGGGTGCCCGCGCGCCAACGTGTGCGAGCGCATCACCTCCGGCTCCGGCCGCTCCTTCTTCCAGCAGACGTTCGACGGGCTGCCTATCGGCTACCGCGGCTCCGGCTATCTGACGTCCGACCAGCCGTTCACGACGCTGATGGCACGCGACCTGCTCCGCGCGGACGGGACCTACCAGATCGCCGGGGAGAGCCTGCGGCTGGGCGCCGGCGTCTCCGAGTACTTCCTGCCGATGGTGGTGAACAACGCGGAGCACGTCTCCCGCATCGTGGTCGAGAACACGAGCGAGACGGCGGAGGCGTGCGTGGAGATCCTCTACTACCCGGACGGGCAACTGTCCGGCGGCGTGCGCGACCCGGGCGGCCCCACCGTGGGCTGCCCGCAGGGAGGCCAGCGCGTCCCCCCACGCGGGACGCTGCTGCGCGATGAGATGAACATCGGCGCGCCGTTCGGGTTCGATGGGTCAGCACGCGTGCGCACGTACGCGACCGGCGCCGGCGTACCCGCCGGCTCCCAGCAGCTGGCGGTGATGGCAGACACGCGCGCGCGGCGCGGCGCGGGGCTGTCCTCGTACCGGGGCATTGGCACGGACGAGACGAGCCAGGTGGTATTGCTGCCGCTGGTGAACCGCAACGCGTCCGAGGGGCAGAGCCACTTCACCACGCGCTTCCGCATCATGAACGCGAACCCGCAGCTCCCGAACGAGGTGACGCTGCGCTTCAGCGGTCGCGACGGGAACGGCGCGGAGGTGGAGCTGGAGACGACGGTGGTGGTGAACGGCGTGCTGACCTGCGACCAGCGCGGGCCGCTGTGCATGCCCCCCGGCAAGTCGCTCCCGGCGACGTTCCTGGGCACGGTGCGGATGCAGGCCGTGAACCCCGTCGCCGTGGTGGTGCAGCGCATGTCCGCGGACGGCTCCATCGCGGACTACCGAGGGTTCACCGGGGCCGAGGCGTCCACGCAGGTGGTGATGCCGGTGGTGGACAAGAACTTCGGCCCCTTCGGCGGCAAGCGCGGGTGGAACTCCTGGTTCCGCGTGCTGGCGTTCGATGGCTCGGCCGCGCAGGTGTACGTGGTCTACTACGGCCGCCAGTTCCCCAACGGCCTGTTCCCGCAGGGCTCCACGCGTGTGGGACCGGACGGCGTGACGTTCCGCCAGTGGCAAGACGACCGCCTGCCGGACGGCTTCGTGGGCAGCGCGGTGGTCGTGGCCGACCGCCCGGTGGTGGTGGTCGCGAACCTGGAGAGCGACGTGTTCGTCGGCGACCCGGTGATGCTCTACAACGGGATCCCAATCAAGTAACGCCGC
>JAQCJS010000237.1 GCA_027592975.1 Chloroflexota bacterium | reverse complement strand
CGATGTTCCCACGCACAAGGATCGCCTCGGCGGCCTAAGCAAACTGTCCGTCAAACCGGAGCAAGCCCAGTAGCTGTGTCCGGCCATGAAGGTCGTCCTTTCGCCCGGCGAGTCCGTGTTCCTCATCGGGCTTCGCTCTGCAACCACCGCACAGGCTTCCGGAGTCGCTCCCTGGGCTCACCACCGCCACAACGCGGCTCGATGCACATCCGCCAATGTTCGTGCGATTCGAACGGACTGTTCGTCACGATGTACGCCGTGGGACGCGCCGCGAGCGCGCGCAGAACGCGTGGCGGCGGAGGTACGAGGGATCGCCGGAGGTGTGGCCAGAGCAAAATCGTCGGGGCGTAAGCACCCGGAACGCGCCTGAAACCCCTCGGGTGCGGTCGCATCTGAATCTAAAAGTGTGGTCGGGGCACACAGATTCGAACTGTGGGCCTCTGCGTCCCAAACGCAGCGCTCTGCCAGGCTGAGCTATGCCCCGAACGACCTCGACGCTATGCGCGCACCGGCTGGCGCGTCAACCGCGTCGCGGGTGAATAGCGCGCTAGTCCACGCGGCGTGCCGCGCCGCGGATCTCCTCGATGCGTTCCACGCCTTCCGAGGCGCACCACTCCTGCAGCTCGCGGAGGATCTTCCACGGGGCCTCGGGGTCGAGGAAGGTGGCGGTGCCCACCTGCACGGCGGTCGCACCGGCCATCACGAACTCCACGGCGTCCAGCCCGGTCATGATGCCCCCGGAGGCGACGACCGGGATGTCCACCACGGACGAGGACAGGAAGACGTTCCGCATCGCGATGGGCTTCACGGCGGGGCCGGAGAGGCCGCCGAAGCCGTTGGCGATCACCGGGCGGCGGCGCTTCGCGTCGATCGCCATGGCGGGGATGGTGTTGGAGACGGTGAGCGCGTGGGCACCGGCGCGCGCGACCGCCTCCGCGATGGGGCGGACATCCGCGACGCTCGGGGTGAGCTTCACCATGAACGGGAGCGACGTGGCCCCGGCGACCTCGCGGACGACGGCGGCGGCGTGGTGGGGATCCTGACCGAACTCCAGGCCACCGGCTTCCACGTTGGGGCAGGAGATGTTCACCTCCAGCGCGGCGACGCCGGGCACGCCGTCCAGGCGCGCAGCGAGGATGCCGTACTCCTCCAGCGTGTAGCCCATGATGTTGACGACGGCGGGTACGTCCCACCGCTCCCACACCGGACAGACGGTGGAGATGAGCGCGTTCACGCCGATGTTCTGGAAGCCGATGGCGTTGATCATCCCGGCGGGAGTTTCCACGGTCCGCGGGGTGGGGTTACCCTTCCGCGGCTGCAGCGTGGTGCCCTTCGACACGATCGCACCCAGCTCGGCCAGGTCGAAGTGCTTGCCGATCTCAATGCCGTTGGAGAACGTCCCGGACGCGGTCATGACGGGGTTGCGCAGGAGCAACTCCACCTTGTGATGTGGGGCGAGATTGACCGTCAGATCCACAGGCGTCCTCGTGCGTCATCGGGAGACCCTCGAATCATACGCCCGCCGGCGGACACAGGGACGGCGCCCCGGAGGCTGCCCTGCCCGTGCCGGCAGGGCGGTGGCGACTAGAACTCGTCGGCCAGCGAGACCTCGGAGACCTTGGACGTCCGCATGCTCGCGCGGTTGGCGTCGTTGCGGAGCGTGTTGGTCTGCTCCCACATCACGGACTCCGTGGAGTTCGCGAACTTCTTGACGGCGCCGCAGCGCTTGCAGACACCCTGGCTCTCGCGGCCGTTCGGCTCTTCGATGCGCCAGTGGTGGACGCAGGACTTCGCGGACGGCTTGGCCGCCTCCGTCGTCTCCGGGGTCTTCTCGGTCTCGGTCGCGGTGCGACTCATGGTTCCCATCCTTCATTCGCGGTGACGACACCCCGCAGTGTGTAGCCTGTCGTCGCCTCCGCTAGCTCCCGGGGCAGTCCCCCTCAGGCCATGCCCGGGACCGGGTCTACACTCCCGGCTGATTTCGGATCATCCGATGTCACCGGATCATCGTCAATGTTCTCGTGCTAAATAAGTGCTAAACTTCTCTAATCAGTCCGTATCGTTCCGCAGAACCCAACCAGGGCCGGTTCAGAGTCCCGTTTTCGCGCAGAGAGCGGAATCCGTATACTCGACTCAGCACACTAGGCACCGCTGACGAGTATCGCCGAGGCTTCCCTGTCACCAGCGAAGCGCCCGATACCCCTTCCAACGAATCACTCCCGCGGAAGGTTCCCTCGATCGTCGCGAGCCGGACAAGACGTAAGGAATATTCAACGTGGTCGACCAGAGCGCGGTGATGGCCGCGTTGCAGACCGTCAACGACCCTGAGCTGCACCGATCGATCGTCGCGCTCAACATGGTCCAAAACCTTGAAGTCGAAGGCGCGACGGTGCGCTTCGACATCGTGCTGACGACGCCGGCATGCCCCTTGCGCGCCACGATCGACACGGACGTGCGCGCCGCGCTGGCCGCCGTGCCCGGCATCGACGACATCGAGATCGGATGGGGCGCGGACGTGCGTTCCGCGAGCCGTCCGGATGCACCGCAGCCGGTGGAGGGCGTCCGCAACGTGATCGCTGTCGCCTCCAACAAGGGCGGCGTCGGCAAGTCCAGCGTCTCCGTGAACCTGGCGGTCGCGCTCGCGCGCCTCGGCGCCCGGGTGGGCCTGCTGGATGCCGACATCACCGGCCCGAACATCCCCACCATGCTCGGCATCGAGGGCGGCGTGCTGGCCTCCGGCCAGGAGGGCCTCCACCCGATCGAGGCGTACGGCGTGACTGCCGTCTCGATCGGCTTCGTGCTGCCGAAGGGCACCCCGGTCGTGTGGCGCGGGCCGATGATCGGCTCCGGCGTCCGCCAGTGCCTGCGAGACGTGGACTGGGGCGAGCTGGACTACCTGATCGTGGACCTGCCGCCGGGCACCTCCGACGCTTCGATGACGCTGGCGCAGGAGTGCCTGATCGCAGGCGTGGTGATCGTGTCCAGCCCGTCGAAGGTGTCCGTGGAGGACGCGACGAAGGCGGTTGGCATGTTCGACCGCCTCGGCGTGCCGATCTTCGGCGTGGTCGAGAACATGAGCGGCGATATCTTCGGCCGCGGCGGCGCCGCTGAGGCCGCCGATGAACTGGGCATCGAGTTCCTGGGCGAGTTGCCCCTCGATGCCGCGATCCGCGAGGGCGGCGACACGGGCGTGCCCGTGGTTGCCGGGCACCCGGACAGCGAGATCGCACGATCCTTCATCCACCTGGCCGAGCAGGTAGCCGCGCGCTGCTCGGTGCTCCAGTACGCCGGCGAAGCGGGGGCTGCGTGAGCCTGTTCGATGAGTTGAACGATGTGTCCGGCGACGGCGGTTCCAGCCCGCGTCCGCGCC
>JAQCJS010000236.1 GCA_027592975.1 Chloroflexota bacterium | reverse complement strand
GGCGCGACGACCCCGCCCGCCTCCGCCGCCGAGGCGGCGATCCACGCGCGCACCTCGGGCAGCAGGTCGAGGGCGTGCGCCTCCGTGGGCGGGGCCCACACGGCCTCGCTGTAGAGGCCGCCGCGCAGTTTCGGCTCGCCCGTCCAGTCCACACAGGTGAAGGCGTTGAGGACGAAGCGCTCCCCCTCCTCACCCTCCAGATAGATCGTGTCGAGGAACTCGAACGGGCCGGGCTCGACGCCGAGCATCAGGCGCATCAGCCGCGCGAGCGCGTCCTCTGCCGTCTCGTTGTCGGCAACGCCCACGAGCGGCATCGACCAGTGGCCCGCGAACGGGCCGAGCGCGTGCTTCGTGAGCAGCATCTGCCCGTCCGCGCGCACGAGGATGCCCGCGGACGCGAGTTGCGGCGGGTCGCCGGCGTGCGGTTTGTTCGTGGTGGCGGGCTGCTGGTTCGTCATCGCTAGTAGCCCAGGCTGCCGGTCGGGCCGCCCTCGCCACCCTCGGCGTCGTCGATCGCGGCGAGGAGCGCGCGCGCCTTCTGGCGGCACTCCTCGTACTCCTTCTCCGGGTCGGAGTCGTAGACGATGCCCGCGCCCGCCTGCACGTGTGCCAGCCCGCCCTGCATCACCAGCGTGCGGATCGTGATGCACGTCTCGATGTTGCCCGACATGTCGAAGAAGCCCACGCCGCCCGCGTACGGGCCGCGCCGGTCCGGCTCCAGCTCCGCGATGATCTCCATCGCGCGGATCTTCGGCGCGCCGGAGACGGTGCCCGCGGGGAACGAGGATCGCAGCGCGTCGTACGCGCTCATCCCCTCGCGCAGCTTTCCCTGCACGTGGCTGACGATGTGCATGACGTGCGAGTAGTACTCCAGGTCGAGGCGCTGCGTGACCTCCACGCTGCCGATCGCCGCCACGCGGCCCACGTCGTTGCGGCCGAGGTCGAGGAGCATGACGTGCTCCGCGATCTCCTTCGGATCGTGGATCAACTCCTCGGCCAGGCGGGCGTCCTCCAGCGCGTCGACGCCGCGGCGGCGCGTGCCCGCGATCGGGTGCACCTCCACCACGCCCTCTTCGATGTTCACGAGCAACTCCGGCGAGGAGCCGACGATCGTGGTCTCGCCGAACTGGAGGTACAGCAGGTACGGCGACGGGTTGATCGCGCGGAGCGAGCGGTAGACCTCGAACGGGTGCGCGCCGGTCTCGCGCGTGAAGCGTTGGCTCAGCACGACCTGGATGATGTCGCCGCCGGTGATGTACTGCTTCGACTTCGCGACGGCGTCCAGGAAGTCCTGCTTGTCCGCCCAGTTCGTGGTGACCTCGCGCCCGCGCACGCCGGTGTTCGAGACGTAGGGCAGCGCGCCCAGCGGCTGGCCGAGGCGCCCGATCAACTCGTCGATCTTCGCCTGCGCCTGCCGGTACGCGGCGTCGATGTCGCCATCCAGTCGCACATGGGAGACGGCCTTGATCGTGTGCTTCACGTGGTCGAACACCAGCAGTGTGTCCGTGAACATCAGCCACGACTCCGGGACGCCCAGCACGTCCTTCCGCCCCAGCGGCACGCGCGGCTCGAAGTGCGTGACCGCCTCGTAGCCCAGGTAGCCCACCGCGCCGCCGTGGAAGCGAGGCAGCCCGGGCACGTCCACGCTCTGGTAGCGCGTCATCTCCTGCTGCACCACGTCCAGCGGATCGCCGTCCTGGTGCTGCCCCGCGTAGACGCGGTACGGCTCCGTGCCGATGAAGGAGTAGCGCCCCTGCCGCTCGCCGCCCTCCACGGACTCCAGGAGGAAGGAGTACGGGCCGCGCGCGATCTTCAGGAACGCGGACACGGGCGTTTCGAGGTCGGCGCGCACCTCGCGGTAGACGGGAACCACGTTGCCGCGGCCGGTCATCTTGCGGACATCGGCCAGGCTGGGGGTGTAGTTGGCGGAAGTGGCGGTGGTCATCGGGCGGCTCCTGCGGACAACGAGTGGTGGAGACGAGGGGAGGCGGAACTCCACCACCGCCAGACGCCGAGGTCCGACATCCGCTCGCCCTGCTCCGTACGCGCCTCGATCATCCCGCACTCCTCGACACAACAAAAAGACCATCACCCGTTGTGGGGCGATGGTCCTCGCGGTGCCACCCACTTGCCCCCCGCGCGGCCACACGAGGTGACGCGGCGGAGGCTCGCTCCAGGCACGGCCGCACTCTCGACGTCGCAGCCACCGAGGGCGCGAGGACGGGCGGGCGATGCCCTGGGCATAGATAACGGCGCCCCCACCGTCGGGCGGTAACCGTGGTTGCGCGGGCTCGGGCCGAGACTCCCGGGTCCATTCCGCCGCTGCTCGTCAGGCGCCGGGCTCACACCTTGCCCCGGCTCTCTTGGCCCCGCAGCGCGGCGTACTACTCCCGTTCAACGTCAGTATGTACGCGTGACGTAACGAGGTTACGCGGGGGGCGGGGAGGGAGTCAAACGCTTAGAATCTCCAAGGGGGCCTGATGAACGCGACGGAACTCCTGCAAACGATCATCGACCACTATTTGGGGTCCGGGGATTTCAACGGCCTCCCGCTGCGTCCCGACTCACCGCTTCTCCAAGACAGGGACCTTCTTGCGTCCCTGATCGCCGAGGGCCTAGTCGAGACCATCAGCGAGGAGGACTTCCCTAACCCGCACATCCGTCCGTGGAGTAATCAACGCCCGCGGGATGCTCAGGTGAACGACATCGACGATGTCGCGCGAGGGAATCGGACTGTGTGCCTCTACCCCACACCGGCCGCCCTTGCGCCGGTAGTGGACCCGGCCCTCTTCCAGAAGGAACCCTACCGACGGCGGCTCGCCGAAGGCGGAGGGCAGTTGGAGCCTGTGTACTTCGATTTCGACGTCCTCGAGTCGTACCGGAACGACCCGCGCTTCCGCTATGAGCAATGGGACTTCGGGCTTGAAATCAGCGTCACCGACAGCGTGTACGGAGACGAAAACGTGCCCGAGAGGGACAAGACCAGCGTCACCGTCGGCTACGCGTACAACGTCACGTCGCTGAACGAAGGGCCGATCGCTCGCCGTGCTTGTGCCTTCCTCACGGATCTCGCCGATCTGACCCCCGAGCACCAGCGGCGATGGGAGACGTACGAAGTCGAGCCTGATGGCGTCCTTCCACATCCAGAGTGGACCCGCTCGATGTCAGGACACTTCCCGGAGGGTAGCGGCCCCTTCGAGCGTTTCATGTCTGAACTCGAAGCCGTGAATGAACTCAGTTTGAACGCGTTCGGCGAACCGTTCTTCAGCACCACAGAACGTCCCGATGACTTCGGATGGATCACCCGGGCATCGACACAGGAATGGGATCGGTTCGTGCTCACGCTCGACAAGCTGATCTCAGACAACATCCGCTCAGCA
>JAQCJS010000235.1 GCA_027592975.1 Chloroflexota bacterium | reverse complement strand
CCCCGGTGCAGCCACCAACAACGTCACCGAGAGCACCAGTGCACCCACCTGCTCGGACTGCCCGATGTCCGCCAGCGCCGGGATGAGGTGCACCTGCAATGCACCCCACGCAGTCAATGACGACGAATGCGCGAACCCGAGGAACCAGAAGTTCCGGCTCCGCAGCGCCTGCCGCACCGTGATGTCCCTGGGATCCCCGTCCGCTCCGGCACCAGCGGCGTCATCGCCATTAGGCGCGGCATCGCCGTCGGGGCGGAGACCGCGCGACTCAGGGTCGGACTTCAACACCGCCGCGAGGGGGAGGCCGACGGCAATCATCAGGATGCCGACCGCGATCATCGATTCGCGCCAGCCCACGTTCAGCACAGCCCATGCCAGGAGCGGGATGAAGAGCGCGCCGATGCTGTTGCCCATCTGGAAGATGGCGATGGCGCGTCCCCGCCCGCGCTGGAACCAGTTCACCAGCACGGTCACCATCGGCAGGAACCCGGCCAGGCTCTGTCCGAGCGTGACCACGAGGAACGCGGCGTAAAATTGGTAGATGTTCTGCGAGAGGCCGACGGCGACGAAGCCGATACCGAAGATGACCCAGCCGACCATCATGATGCGCTGCGGGCCGAACCAGTGGATCATGTAGCCTTCGAGCGGCCCCGTCAGGCCACCCTCCAGCTGCCGCAACGAGAACGCGAAACTGACCGCCGCCCGCGTCGTGTTGAACTCGCGGATCAGAGGGAGAACAAGCGTCTGAGCGCCCGCGGTGAAGAAGGCGGTCTGAAGCGCGTTCGCCGCGGTGGCGGCCGCCACGACCCACCAGCCGTAGAACACGTTCGGCATGCGGCGACCGCCCGCGCGGCTGCGTGCAGCCGGGGGAATCTCATCGCGACCGCTCGGATGTTCGGTACTCAGTGCTCTTCGCCCCGACCTGCCTGATGCCGCATGTGGTCGCGGCCGCATGGTACGAACCACCCCGGACCCTGTCTATCTGGATGAGACGTGAACTCACTCAGGCGATCGGCCGAAGCGTCGGAACGGTTCTGTGGGGGCGCGGGTCATCCCGGCGACGCGTGCGAAATCACGTCTGTGACCGCCCTCACGCGGCTGAACGCAGCTCGGCAACCCTGCGGTCAGCCCGGACAGCGCCGAGGCGCGACGCGATCTCCTCTGGCGGGCATCCCTGCCAGGCGCGCGCCTCCACAGCGCCTCGCGTCCCCTCCTCCTAGCCCCCATCCCCCGGAGTGGTAGTATCGCGAGCGGGCCGCCGTCGGCGGCTTTCTGTTCGTCAACGTTCGGCCGCTCCGCGGCCTCTAGCGAGGCGGGATTCGAGGCGTCATGAAGCTGCATGAGTACCAGGCGAAGGAGTTGCTGGCTCGCTACGGCGTGCCGGTGCCGAAGGGTCGGGTCGCGCGCACCCCGGAAGAGGCCGAGGCGATCACGCGCGAGCTGGGTGGGAGTAGCGTCATCAAGGCGCAGGCCCACACCGGCGCGCGCGGCAAGGCCGGCGGCGTGAAGGTCGCGAAGACCCCGGAAGAGGCGAAGGCGCACGCGCAGGCGATCCTGGGCATGCAGCTGGTGACGCACCAGACCGGCCCCGCCGGTCTCCCCGTCTCCGCCGTGCTGGTGGAGGAGCTCGTGGACATCGACCGCGAGATCTACCTCTCGGTCGCCATCGACAACACCCCGGGCATGCCGGTGATCATCGCCTCCGCGCAGGGCGGCATGGACATCGAGGAGGTCGCGGCCTCCAGCCCCGAGGCGCTCCACAAGCAGCACGTGGACCCGGCCTGCGGCTTCCAGCCGTTCCAGGGCCGTGACCTTGCCTTCAAGATCGGGCTCGGCGGCGACCTCCTCGGCCCCGCCACCAAGCTCATCGGCGACCTCGTGCGGGCGTTCGAGGCGAGCGACGGCGCGATCGCGGAGATCAACCCGGTCGTGGTGACGAAGGACGGCCGCCTGCTGGCCGCCGACGCGAAGTTCTCCACGGACGACAACGCGGACTTCCGCCAGAAGGCCCTCGTGGAGCAGCGCGACCGCAGCCAGGAGGACGACCGCGAGCTGGACGCCCACGACCACGGCATCCAGAACTACGTGGCGCTGGACGGCGACATCGGCTGCATGGTGAACGGCGCGGGCCTGGCCATGGCGACCATGGACGCGATCAAGTTCGCGGGCGGCGAGCCGGCGAACTTCCTGGACATCGGCACCGCGAACAACCCGGAGGCGATCGCGGCCGCGCTGCGGCTCATCGGCTCTGACCCGAAGGTGAAGGCCGTGCTGGTCAACATCTTCGGCGGCCTGGCGCGCACGGACGTGATCGCAGAGGGCGTCATCATGGCGAAGCGGCAGGGGATGATCTCCCAGCCGACCGTGGTGCGCCTGTCCGGCACGAACGTGGACATTGGCAACAAGATGCTGGACGACGCGACGGACGTGGAGTTGATCCGCGCCGACGGGTTGGCGGACGGCGCGCTGAAGGCCGTGGCGGCCTCGCGCGGCGGGAAGTAGGGGAGGCGCACCATGGCCGTATTGATGAACAAGGACAGCCGCGTCCTCATCCAGGGCTTCGGCGGCGCGGGCCAGCGCGAGGCCAAGACCAGCATCGCCTACGGCACGCAGGTCGTCGCCGGCGTCACCCCAGGCCGAGGCGGCCAGACGATCGAGGGCGTGCCGATCTACAACACCGTGGAAGAGGGCGTGCAGAAGCACCAGGCGAACGTCTCCCTGATCTTCGTCCCCGCCCCCTTCGCCGCGGACGCCATCCTGGAGGCGGAGCGCGCGGGCGTCCCGCTGATCATCTGCATCACGGAGGGCATCCCGACCCTCGACATGGTGAAGGTGAAGCGCGTCCTCAAGAACTCGAAGTCGCGCCTCATCGGCCCGAACTGCCCCGGCGTCATCTCCGTCGCCCAGCGCTCGCGCGCCGGCATCATGCCGGTGGACGTGTACCTGGAAGGCAACGTGGGCGTGATCTCCCGCTCCGGCACGCTGGTGTACGAGGCGGTGGATCAGCTCACCCGCCTGGGCATCGGCCAGTCCGGCAGCCTGGGCGTGGGCGGTGACCCGATCATCGGCACCACCCAGCGCGAGGCGCTGGAGCTGTTCGAGAACGACCCGGACACCGCAGCGATCGTGCTCATCGGCGAGATCGGCGGCACCGCGGAGCAGGAAGCGGCCGAGTACATCAAGCAGATGACGAAGCCGGTCGTCGCCTTGATCGGCGGCGCCACGGCCCCTCCGGGCCGTCGCATGGGCCACGCGGGCGCGATCATCTCCGGTGCCGCCGGCACCGCCTCCGCCAAGCAGGCCGCCCTCCGCGAGGCGGGCGCGACGGTGGTGGAGAACCCCGGCGAGATCGGCCTGACGATGCAGCGCGTCCTGAAGGAGA
>JAQCJS010000234.1 GCA_027592975.1 Chloroflexota bacterium | reverse complement strand
ACCACCGCGGCGGCGCGGCGCCCCACGCGCTCGTGCTCGGCGCGGGAGAGATCGCCCAGTTCGCGCATGTCGCCCAGCAGCGCCACATGCCGTCCGGCCATCTCATCGAGGAGGTCGAGCGCGGCAATGGTGGAGGCGGGCTGTGCGTTGTACGTGTCGTCCAGCACGGTGATCCCGCCGGGCATCTCGATCACGTTCAGGCGCAGCGGCACCTCCAGCGCCTCGATCGCCGCGGCGATCTCGTTCAGCGTCAGGCCGTCCGCTAGCGCCGCCGCGGCGGCGGCGAGGACGTTCGAGAGCAAGTGCCGGCCGGGCAGCGGGACGTGCACCCGTCGCGTGGCACCGTCGTAGGTCAACGTGAAGTCGAAGCCGCGCGCGCCATCGGAGGCCACGTCCGTGCCGCGTACCTGGGCGTCCGCAGAGGTGCCGAACCACCACACGCGGGCGGCGGTGTGCGCGGCCATCGCGCGCACGCGCTCGTCGTCGACGTTCAGCACGGCGGCGCCGTCCGCGGGCAGCGCCTCGACCAGCTCGCGCTTGGCGCGCGCGATCGCCTCGATCGAACCGGCACGCTCCAGGTGCGTCGGCCCGACGTTGAGGACGATGCCGATGCGCGGCCGGGTCCAGCGGCAGAGCAGCGCGATCTCGCCCGTGGTGTACATGCCGTGCTCGATCACCGCGCGCTGCGTGTCCGGGCGCAGTTCCAGTAGGCACAGCGGGACGCTGACCTCGTTGTTGTAGTTCAGCGGGTTCGCCTGCACGCGGTACCGGGCGGCCAGCACGGCGGCCACAATCCCCTTCGTCGTGGTCTTGCCCACGCTGCCCGTGATGCCAATGACCTGCGTGTCCGTCAGCGCCGCGCGCCACGCCGCGGCGATGTCCTGCAGCGAGGCGAGCGTGTCGTCCACCAGGAACAGCGCCGCGGCCTCCGTGCCCGCAACCTCGCGCGTGAGCAGGCAGCCCGCCGCCCCCGCGCGGACAGCGGCGGCGGCGTAGTCGTGGCCGTCTACGCGCTCGCCCGGAAGCGCGACGAAGAGGTCGTCCGGCTGCACCGCGCGCGAGTCGATCGTTGCTCCGGTGAACCTCGTGCTGTCCGGGGCGGCACCAGCGCGCGAGCGCAGACGACCGCCCAGGGCGGTCGTGACGAACGCGCCGTCCAGGGTGGGGGCACTCATGGCCGGCCGGCCAGTTTCGGCAGCGTCGCGGGGTTCGTCGGCGGGATGCGCAGGTAGTCCATGATCTGCGAGCCGACCTCCTTGAACACGGGGGCCGCTACCTGCCCGCCGAGGTTCAGGCCGCCGCCCGGCTGATCGATCTTCACCAGCACGGAGATCTGCGGATCCTCGTACGGGATGAACCCGGCGAACGAGGCGATCGTGGAATCCAGGTCATACCCCGTCGGGATCGAGACCAGCGTGGTGCCGGTCTTGCCGGCGACGTGGTAGCCGGGCGTCTGCGCGCCGTGCAGCTCGACCCCGTCGACCACGTCGTTCATCAGCTTGAGGACCGTGGCCGCCGTCTGCGGCGTCACGACCTGGCGCACCTCGACCGGGCCGAAGGTGCGGGCGGAGTTCGCGGTGACGATCTTGGAGACGACGTACGGCCGCATCAGGCGGCCCTGGTTCGCGAACGTGTTGATCGCCGTGAGCATCTGGAGCGGCGTCACCGCGATGCCCTGGCCGTAGGAGTTCGTCGCCAGGTCGACCTCGTACCAGTTGGGGTCGGCGGGGGTGCGGTACTGGCCTTCCGCCTCGCCGGCGAGGCCCACGTGCGTCGACTCGCCCAGGCCGAAGGCCTTCACGTACTGGTAGAAGGTGTCTTCGCCGGTCTTCTGCGCCAGCCAGACGGCGCCCGTGTTCAGCGACTTCTGGAGGTACTTCCGCACGGTGGTGGGGCCGTTGGCGCTGAAGTCCCAGTTGCTGATGGTGTAGCCGCCCACCTTCGCGGCACCCGTGTCCACGTAGGTGCTGTCCGCGGTGGCCAGCCCCTTGTCGATCGCCATGGCGGTGGTGAGCATCTTCATGGTGGAGCCCGGCTCGTACAGGTCGGTGATCGCGCGGTTGCGCACCAGCGCGTCCAACTGCTGGTCGTTCAGGTTCACCGCGGACAGCTTGATGCCGGGCTGCGACGCCATGGCGAGGACCGCGCCGGTGCGCGGGTTCATGACGATGATCGAGCCGCTCTTGGCGCCGTACTTCCCGATCGCGCTTGCCAGCGCCTTCTCGGTGATCGCCTGCATGAAGCGGTCGATCGTCAACTGCACCTCGCCGCCCTCAACGGCGGGGCGCTCGCTGCGCTTGCTGAAGGCGATCGGGCGGCCCAGCGCGTCCCGCTCCGTGGTGAGCCAGCCGTCCTTGCCGCGGAGCATGCTGTCGAAGTCCGCCTCCACGCCCCAGAGGCCCGCGCCGTCGCGCCCCACGTACCCGACGAGTTGCCCCGCGAGGTCGCCCTCCGGGTATAGGCGCACGGAGGAGCGCAACAGGCGGATCCCCCAGAGATCCAACTTGTCCAGCTTCAGGCCCTCGTCGTACGAGAGGTTGCGCTGCACCAGCACGTCGCCGGCCGGCTGCGCGAAGCCCTCCGCCAGCAGTTGGCCGGGGTCACGCGTGAGGAACGTCCCCAGGCCGATGGCCGCGTGCTGCGCCTTGCCGTGGTCACGCCACTGGAAGCGGTCGATGTAGACGTCCCAGGTGTCCACGGACGTTGCGAGGGGGTAGCCGGTGGCATCCAGGATCGCGCCGCGGGAGGCGGAGACGGTGACGGCACCCTGCCGGGTGATCGCCCCCTCCTTGATGTACTGTTCGTGGTCGAGCACCTGCACCCGGTAGAGGTGGACGAGGACGAGCGCGAAGGAACCCACGACGAACGCCGCGACGATCCAGTGACGCCAGGTCAGGTGGTTGGTGGAGTGGGACTTCGTCAACGAACCGTCCCTCCCCGTCGGTGGACGTCGCGCCTGGTGGACGGTGCGCGGGCGACTCGGCGCGCGCCTGGTGCTGTGGCTAGTGCAGGCCGGGGATGACCTCCAGCATCCGCTCCCACCACGCCACCCCCGGTGGTTCCTGGAACTCCTGCGCTGGCACGTAGCGGCGGGGCAGCGGCACGATCGCCGGCGACGGGACGTCCGTCGCCACACGCACGCGCTGCTCCGGCCGCACCATGCCCAGCCGGGTCGTCGCGTCCTTCTGGATCCGGTCGAGGTTGGAGGAGGCGGCGATCTGCGCCTCCAGCAGGCGGATGTCCGCGTCCAGGTTCTGCTGCTCACGCTCCAGCGCGCGCACCTCGTACCCGGTGGCGGCAACGTGCGTGGTCTGGAGCACCTGCACGAGGCCCACGACGCCGACCGCGAGCAGCGCGAACGAGGCGACGGTGAAGCGGGAGATGCGCCGGCGCG
>JAQCJS010000233.1 GCA_027592975.1 Chloroflexota bacterium | reverse complement strand
CGATCATCGGCGTGCTGGCAGACCGCGTGGACCGGCGACGCATCCTCTCGATCGCGTACATCGTCGACGTGACGCAGACCACGGTGCTCACGCTACTGGCGCTGACCGGGCTGATCGAGGTGTGGATGATCATCGCGCTGGCGCTGGTGAGCGGGATCGCGCGGGCGACGCAGCTCCCCACCTCGCAAGCGCTGGCCGCTTCGCTCGTGCCGTCCGATCGGCTGTTGAACGCGCTCTCGCTGACGGCTTCCACCCAGCACGGGTCGAGGCTCATCGGCCCTGGCATCGTCACGCCGCTGCTCGCCCTCGCCGGCCCGCCGGCCGCCTTCGCCGTGTCCGCGGTGCTGTACGGGATCGCGCTGGTGCAGGCACGCCGGATGGCGCCGCAGCCGCCGCAGCCCAGCACCGGGCGCAGCTTCGTGGAGGACTTCGTCGGCGGACTCGCCTACGTGTACGAACGGCCGGTGCTGCGGCTGATGCTGCTCATCCTGGTGCTGCACTGCGGGCTGACGATGGCGTTCGAGTCGCTGCTGCCGAGCTTCGCTCATCGCCAGCTGGGCGCGGGCGAGGAGGGCTTCGGGGCGCTGATGATGGGCGTGGGCGCCGGCGCGCTCGTCGCGAGCCTAATCGTTGGCGGTCTGCAGACGCACCGTGGACGGGGCAACGCGCTGATCATCACCGGGCTGCTGAGCGGCCTTGGACAGGTGCTGCTCGCGCTCACCACCTCGCTCGCCCTGGGCGTCCTGGCGGCCGTGATCATGGGCGGGGCGCAGGCAGCGTTCATGACGATGGGCCAGGCGGTCACGCAGTCGATCGCAACGAACGAGTACCGCGGGCGGGTGGCGAGCATCAACTCGTTCAGCCTCGGCGGGATGATGGCGATGATGAACCTGTTCAACGGGTCGATCGCGGACACGTTCGGATCACAACCGCTGCTGCTCATCTACGGGGTCGTGTTCGCGTTGATCATCCTGGTGACGTTCCTGCCGCTCACGGGGCGCCAGGTGTACGGACGCCGGCCGATTCCTGAGGCGCAGATCGCGTGATCGCCGATCAGCCAACCTCGGGCAGTCCCGCGCCGGTCCGACTGACGGCCGGGCTGATCGCGTTCATCGCGTTCATGGTCGCACCGGCCATCATCGCGACCGCGATCGTCCTCACGGCCTGGGTCGTCTCGGACGAGGTGTACGCCGCGGAGCGCGCCGCGGCCTCAGGGAGCGCGAGCGCCGAGCCGGTCGCGGAGTGGAAGACCACCGTCGTCGGGATCTGCCCGATCCACTAGCGCCCGCGCGCCGAAGCCTCGCAGAACGCAGAGGCCCGGAAGAAGCAGGGCCTCCTGCTGTGCCGCGCACCCGGGCCGCGCGCTACTTCGCGAGCGACTTCTCGTAAGCACGCACCGCCAGCGGTGCGGAGACCACGACGATGCCGACGATCCAGATGACGGAGTAGGCGATCGGATGGGCGATCGACCACGGGTCTCCGGGCTGGATCGGCGTGTTCGGATTGCCGAACAGGATGCGCACCGCATCCGCCAGGGTGGTCACCGGGTTCCACTCCGCGAAGACGCGCAGCGCGCCGGGCATGGTGCTGGTGGGGACGAACGTGCTGGCCATGAACGTGAGCGGGAACAGCACCACAAAGCCGACCCCCGTCACGCCTTCCGGGGTGGAGATGATGCTACCGAGCAGGATGCCGATCCAGATCATCGCGAACGCGAATCCTGTCAGCAGCGCGTAGCCGAGGAGCGCCTCGCCGATCCCGGAGCGGATCCGCCAGCCGATGAGGAGGCCGCACAGCGACATCAGCACGATCGGCAGCAGCGCCTTCAGCAGGTTCGTCACCGCGTGCCCGCCCAGCAGGGCGCCTCGTGCGATCGGGACGGATCGGAAGCGGTCGATCGCCTGGTTCTTGCGATCCGTCGCCAGCGACAGCGCGACGCCGAACGCGGTGAAGACCACGGTCTGCGCGAAGATGCCGCCCATCAGGAACTCGCGATACTCGCCGCCGCCGGGCACGGCGATCGCGCCGCCGAACACGTACGCGAACAGCAGCACGAACATCACCGGCTGGATCGTGGCGTCCGTGAGCTGCTCCGGCTGCCGCACGAGGTGCGTGAGCCCGCGCCGCGCGATCACCCAGGTGTCGTGCAGCAGCCCGCGCGAGGCGTACGGCTGCGCAGCGGCCTCCGCGGACGCGGTGCGCGGCAGGGTGGTATTCGCCATCATCGACTCCCGATCCGCGCGTCACCCGCGCCGTCTACCTCGTCCGCGCCATCGGCTGCGGGCTGTCCGGTCAACTCCAGGAACACCTCGTCCAGCGTGGGCTGGCGGAGGCTGAGGCCTTCCACCGCGATGCCCGCGGCGGCCAGCGCCTGCGCGACGCGGACGACCGTCTGCACGCCGTCCGGCGCGGCTGCGACAGCCGCGCGCAGGCCGGGCTCCACGACAGCACGCGCACCCGTCGCCTCCGACAGCGCGCGCGCCGCGTCCTCGAGGCGGGTGGGGTCGACGACGACGACGTGGACGTGGTCGCCGCCGATCTCGCGCTTCAGTTGCCGCGCGTCGCCGCGGGCGATGATCCGCCCGTGGTCGATCACGATAATCTCGTCCGCCAGCCGCTCGGCCTCCTCCAGGTACTGCGTGGTGAGCAGCACGCTGGTGCCGCGCTGCACCAGCGTGCCCAGCACGCCCCACAGCTCGTTGCGCGCGCGCGGGTCCAGGCCGGTGGTCGGCTCGTCCAGGAACAGCACCGCCGGGCGCGCCACCAGCGTGGCGGCCAGGTCCAGGCGACGGCGCATGCCGCCGGAGTAGCCGGCCACCTTGCGGTCGGCGGCGTCGTCCAGGGCGAACTCCGTGAGCAGCTCCCCCGCGCGGCGCTTCGCCTCGGCGCGGCTCATCTGGTACAGCTCGCCGAGCATCACCAGGTTTTCGCGTCCGGTCAGCAGGGGGTCGACGGTGGCGTCCTGCGCGGCAAGGCCGATCCGGCGGCGCACCTCGTGCGGGTGGGTGCGGACGTTGAAGCCCGCGACGATCGCCTCGCCCTCGTCCGCCTCGGAGAGCGTGGTGAGAATGCGCACGGCCGTGGTCTTCCCGGCCCCGTTCGGGCCGAGGATCGCGGTGACGCTCCCGGTCTTCACCTCGAAGTCCACGCCGGCGAGAGCGGTCTTGGCACCGTAGCGCCGGACCAGTCCGCGGGCGTGCACGGCGTATTCGTCTGGCATGATCGCCCTTCGTGCTGAGCGGGCCGGCGCTGCGGTCGCGAAGCGGCGGCTGGCGAAACCCTGTTCCACGTTACATGCGGATCCGCCGTACGCCCACGCGCCGTGGCAAACCGCGCGACGAACGTCTCCCTGCCGCACTGAGGCGGGCAGGGAGACGCAGAGCGCCCGCGTCCCGTGC
>JAQCJS010000232.1 GCA_027592975.1 Chloroflexota bacterium | reverse complement strand
CGCGGCGGCGGATGCGGCGGCGCAGGAACGCGCTGCGACTGACGCTCATGCGGCCACCTCGTCCCGGCGCAGCACCACCAGGTGCGAGAGGCCGAAGCGGGCGAGTGCGTTGGACTCCGCCCAGTAGCACAGCCCGCGCACCACGTTGGCCAGCGTCCGCGAGCGCGTCTCGATGTTGTCGAAGCCCGGGTACACGTAGCCCTGGTCGACGATGTGCAACGGAAGCCCGGAGATCAGGCGACGCCAGTCGCCGTGGCGGTAGGCGCGCGCGTGGGGCACCAGACGGTCACGCAGGAACCCCGGCAGCCAGTTCACGAAGGGGATGTTCCCGAAGATGTAGCGACCCCGCCAGTAGATCCCGTGCGTCTCGAAGGGGAACAGGCGGTTCGGTGCGAACAGGATGCACGTCCCGCCCGGGCGCAGCACGCGCGCGACCTCACGCAGCGTGGCGCGGTCGTCCTGCACGTGCTCGATCACCTCGTTCAGCACGACCACGTCGAACGAGGCGTCCCGAAAGGGGAGCAGCTCGCCGGCGGCGGCGGCGAAGCCGTCCACGCCGCGGGTCGCCGTGGCCAGCACGCGCTCCTGCGCCTCCACCAGGCGGTCGCTGGCGATGTCCGTGCCCAGCGCATGGGCACCGCGCCGCGCGAAGGCGCGCACGTACTCGCCCAGTCCGCAGCCGAGGTCGAGCACCCGCCGCTCACGCAGCGACACGTAGCGCTCGATGATCGCGAGCCGCCGATCCTGCCCGGACCGCCAGACGAAAGAGGGGTTCCCGAGCCGCGCGGCATCCGGCTCGCCCACGAGTGAGGGTGTGGGCGCTGCCGGGGAGGAATCAGACATGGCCACTCCTGCCACTCGGCGCGGGGCCCCCGGTACCGGGCGCCTGACATGCCGATGGTATGCCCTCTGGCCCGGTGGTGAGGCTCCTTTTAGAATACCCTCAGATTCAGACACCTTCATCGTCTACCTTCGAATCACCGCCGGCCACGAGCCCGGTCCGGGACATGGAGTGCGTAATGGCCCTGACCGCCGACGAGGTGCGATACATCGCGAAACTCGCGCGCGTGGCGCTCTCGGATGCCGAGGTGGAGCGGCTGGGGGGCGAACTCTCTTCGATCCTCGACCACTTCCAGGTGTTGAACGACATCGATACCGCGGACGTTCCGCCGACCGCCCAATCATTCGATTTGCATAACGTTGAGCGCCCCGACGAGACGCGGCCGTCCTTCTCGCTGGAGGACGTCCTGTTGAACGCCCCCCGGCGCGAGGACTCCTACATCCGCGTCCGCGGCGTGCTCGATTAAGCGAGCACGCACATGACGATTGACCTCGACCTCACCGCCCACGAGCACGCCGCGCACCTGCGAGCGGGGGACTACACCTCCCGCGCGCTGGCGGAGGCGACGCTCGCGCGCATCCACGCGCAGGACGCCGCGCTCAACGCCTACATCACCTTCACGGACGACCTGGCCTTGGCCGAGGCGGACGCGGCGGACGCGCGGATCGCCGCGGGGGATGCGGGGCCGCTCACGGGCGTGCCCGTCGCGGTCAAGGATCTGCTCTCCACGCAGGGCATCCAGACCACTGCCGCTTCGAAGATGCTCGAAGGCTTCGTGCCGATCGTCGACTGCACGGTGGTGCAGCGGCTGAAGGCCGCCGGTGCGGTGATCGTGGGCAAGACGAACCTGGACGAGTTCGCCATGGGCTCCTCCACGGAGCACTCCGCGTTCGGCCCCACGCACAACCCGTGGGCGCTGGATCGCGTGCCCGGCGGCTCTTCCGGCGGATCCGCCGCCACCGTGGCCTCGCGAGGCGTCCCGCTGTCGCTGGGCACGGACACGGGCGGCTCCATCCGCCAGCCCGCCGCGCTCTGCGGCATCGTGGGGCTGAAGCCGACGTACGGGCGCGTCTCGCGCTTCGGGGTCGTCGCGTTCGCCTCGTCGCTGGAGCAGGTGGGGCCGTTCGCACGCGACGCGGAGGATGCGGCGCACTTGCTGGGCGCGATCGCCGGCGCGGACGCCATGGACTCCACCACGGCCCCGCTGCCGGTGCCCGACTACACGGAGCGCTTCGACCGCGGCCTGCAGGGGCTGCGCGTGGCCGTGCCGGAGGCGTTCTTCGGCGATGGCCTGGACGCGGACGTGCGCGAGGCCATCGAGCGCGCGATCGAGGATCTTGCGGCGCAGGGGGCGGTCATCGACCGATCGGTCGCGCTGCCGGCCGCCTCGGCGGCGCTGCCGGTCTACTACATCATCGCCCCGTCGGAGGCCTCCGCGAACCTGGCGCGGTATGACGGCGTGAAGTACGGCTTCTCCGTGAAGGACGGCCGCAGCGTTGAGGACGAGATGGCGCAGACACGCGGCCGCGGCTTCGGGGCCGAGGTGAAGCGCCGCATCATGCTGGGCACCTACGCGCTCTCCGCGGGCTACTATGACGCCTACTACCTGAAGGCGCAGAAGGTCCGCACGCTGATCAAGCGGGAGTTCGAGGCCGCCTTCGCCGACCACGACGTGATCCTGACGCCCACCAGCCCCTCCGTCGCCTTCCGCCTGGGCGAGAAGGTGGACGATCCGTACGCCATGTACCTGAACGACCTCTACACCATCCCCGTGAACATCGCCGGGAACCCGGCGATCAGCATCCCGTGCGGCATGTCGCAGGGCCTCCCCGTGGGCATGCAACTCATCGGCCGGCCGTTCGAGGAGTCCACGCTGCTGGGTGCCTCCCACGCCTACGGGCAGGTGACGGACTGGCACCGCCAGGCGCCGCCGGCGCTCGGCTAGCGCCCGGACGTAGGCATCACGCGGGGCATCGAGGCTCGACCGGGACAGTAGACTGGGGGGCAGGGCGGTGGCTTAACGCGCCCGGGAGTGCGGTATTACCGCCCGCATACCCGAAGTGATCGCACCGGTGCTATGCTGCCGCCCCGGTGAGAGGTTTACGGTTCCCGCGCGCTCCGCGCCGCCGAAAACACCTCACGAAGCGGAACCCAGTAGACCCGCGGGGCGGCAGCGTCCGGATGCCGCGGGGAACCATGTGGGGGTGTCATGACGACCAGCACGCCGTCTTTTAGCCCGGGCCTCGAAGGAGTCCCGATCGCAGAGTCCGCCCTCTCGCTTGTCGAGGGGCAGGCGGGGCGACTTTCCTACCGTGGGTACTCGATCGAGGATCTCACGGGCCCGGAGAATACGTTCGAAGAGATCGTCGCACTGGTGTACGACGGCGAGCTCCCGAACGCGGCGCGCCTCGCCGAGGTGACGGCCGACCTGGAGGCGAAGCGCGGCCTCACCGCCGAGCAGATCGAGATCGCCCGCATGGCGGCGAAGGTCACGCACCCCATGTTCGCCCTGCAGGCCGCGGCTGCGATCCTGGGCCCGAAGGACAACGACTTCGAGCCGAAGGTGCCCACG
>JAQCJS010000231.1 GCA_027592975.1 Chloroflexota bacterium | reverse complement strand
GAGGCGGGCCGCGACGTGCTGGTGGTGTGTTCGGGCCGCGTGACGGACGACGGCGTGCGCGTGGAGGGTGATGACGACACGCTGGCCGCCGGCCTGCTCGTGGAGCGCCTCGTGCGGGCGGGCGCGGAGCCCGGCGAGACGGCGCGGTACGCGCTCGCGCAGTACCAGGCGGTGCGCGACGACCTGGGCGCTGCGCTGCGGCAGACGTTCCACGGCTCGCGCATCGCGGCGATCGGCTTCGGCGAGGACGTGGATCGCTGCGGCACGGCCGACGTGTACGACGCCGTCGCGACGCTGCGGATCGAGGATGGCCGCCCGGTGCTGCGCCCCCTCGTCCGCTCTTAAGCCGCACCGCTACATCATCGGCACCGGGCGGTTGTTCTCGTCCCTGTCGGGTGCGCCTCGCGGCTGCGGGCGGTTGCGGGCGATCACGCGCTTGCGCGCGGCGACGGTGAGCAGGAACTCCTGCGCCTCCGACAGCGGCGAGGCCCCGGCAAGGCGATGCCGCAGTTCCTCCGTAGGTGGCGTCGCCGTCTCCCATGATCCGAGGTCTGCTTCCATCGACCGCACCGCCTCGTCCTCCGGGAAGTGGCGGCCGTAGCGCGCGCGGTCGAAGGCCAGGCCGATCGGCGGGTAGGGCGGCGCATCCATCGCCCGGTTCGCGCGGGAGGCGAACTCCATCGGCGTCTCGCCGGCCATGTAGTGGAAGCCACGGTCCTCCGCGGCGCGAGCGGCGCGGGCGTACAGGCGGTAGATCGCGTGGCGCTTCAGCCAGTCGTCGCTCGCGGGACGGTGGATGCCCGGGAGCAGCCCGCGCAGGATCGCACCGAGGCCGAGCGCGCCGGAGGACTGCCCGCGCACCTCGTCCACGGTGACAGCGGCAAGTCGCCGTCGCTGCATCAGAGAGAGCGCGAAGCGGTAGACCACGTACAGGATCAGCATCACGGCGAAGAACTTCAGGCTGTCCCCGGCCCACAATGGGATGCCCCAGCCGCCGATCGGCTCGGTCCCCTCCGGCGTCGGCGGACGGCCGATGTCGAGGTTGGGGAGCGGCGGTAGCCCGACCAGCCCGTTCGGCAGGATGAAGCGCACGATCTGCTCGATCAGCCAGTAGATCGGCGTGATGAACAGGATCAGCAGGAAGGCGATGATCTGCCACGCCACCCCGCCCAGGATGTTCAGCAGCGCGCCCACGTTCAGGAACACCAGCGCGCCCAGCAGCACCGCCACGCCCAGCAGCACCGCCACCGTGCCGCCCACCGCGGCGAACCACGGGCCCGTCCGGCTGTCGCCGTGCACCGACGCCGCGGCGCGGGCGTTGTTCGCCACCGCGAGCGCCAGCATGCCGAAAATGAACTGCGGAATCGCGAACATCTGGACGCGCGTGATCCCCTCGATCCCCGCGAACGCGAGGCCGAGGATCGTGCACGTGAACCCCGTGGTGAAGGAGCGCAGGACGCGCTCGAACGTGACGCGGCTTCGCGCCGCCGCGACGAAGCGTCCCCATATGACGACCATGAACGCGAAGATGAGGCTGATCGTCGCACCGTGCGGACGATCCAGGTCGGGACGGCTGACGAAGGCGTCCAGGGCGGCGCGCTGCGTCAGGTCGCCTGTCTCCTCGAACAGCGCGACCAGGCTCCGCGGATCCCACACTCGCAGGTCGCCCGTGAGCGCGACGTGCAGCAGGACGTTGAGGCCGATCACGGACGCCGCGATCAGCGCCACCGCGCCCAGCACGCCATCCAGGTTGGCCCGCATCAGCCCGCGCATCAGGTAGAAGCCGCCGAACGCGGTCGCCATCACCACGAGGAACGACGGGCCATGCTCCAGCACTCGTGCGCGTTGCAGCAGATCCAGCGCCTCGGCGGCGCGCGTCGCCCCCGCGACGTCCGCGGCGGAGGTCGCCACGCGGACGCGCTCCTCCAGTTGCGAGAGGTAGGCGTGCTCCAGCGCCGTCGCGATGACGCGCACGATGATGTACCAGACCACGGCCTCGGCCGCGATGAACAGCGTGTCGACGCTGGTCTGCTTCCAGTCGTTCTTCCTGTTCACGCACGCCTCGTGATCATGCGGGCACGCCCAGATCGGTCGGGTCAGGGGCGGCGCGGACGGGTGCGCGGTCGGCGTCCGCCTCCAGCACCTCCATCGCCGCGGCCACAGAGACGACCGGGATCGGATCGATCGCGCGTTCCCAGATCGCGTGGCTGGTCTTCACCACCGCGACGAAGTGCCCCCGCGCGCGCAGCCGCAGCAGCGTCGCGGCAAGGTCATCCGGCATCACGGCGGCCACCAGCACAATCGTGGCGCCCGCAGGCAGCGGGTAGGCGGAGTCCTCCAGATCGCTCGCCATGTTCGAGGTGGTGAACGCGGTGATCATCGCCAGCGCCTCGAGGATGCGGCTCAGGCGATCCGGACCGCGGCCCGCGCCGATGCGGATCGTGCGGTCGGCGTCCGCGAACGATCCGTTCGCCACCAGGCCGAGGGCGTTCCCTGCCTCCGCGGCCCACCGCGCGATCGAGGCGGCCACGGCGACACCACGCTCCAGCAGCACTGGGTCGGAGCCCTGCCACGTCTGCTCGAACGTCGGGATGTTCAGCGCCACGACGAGCGACTGCTCGCGGCTCGGCTCGAACAGGCGGGACTGCAGCCGTCCCACGCGGGCCGTCGCGTACCAGTCGATGCGCTTCATGGGATCGCCGGGCATGTAGTCGCGGACGCCGATCACGCGGCTCGGATCCTCGTGGATCCGGTTGCCACCGCGGGAGTCGCCGAAGGGCCGTGCGCTGTCCAGGCCCAGTTCGGGGAGCGCGTAGGTGAGCGGATACACGGTGATGCCGTCCACCGGCCGCCCCACCTCCTCCTCGCGCTCGAAGAAGCCGAAGATGTCGCCCGACCGCAGGCGCGTCGGCACCACGCGGTAGTAGCCGCGCCGGATCGCCTGCAGCGTGATCGGCCATTCGAGGTGATCCTGCCGCCCCAGTGCGGTGGCGCGCTCCAGCACCTGCGATCCCGGCATCGATCCGGGGGACGTGCGCACCTTGAGCGCGGGCATCCCCCGCGGGAGCGTCTCCCGCATCTCCATCCACGGCACGGGGAGGGTCTTGCGGTTCTCCAGGATGAGCGTGGCCTCCACGGTCTCGCCCACGAACACGCGGTGCTCGGACAGGGTGCGACGGTAGACGACCTGTTCCAGCGAGACCCGCGACCAGAGCCGCGCGACGCCGCCGGTGCAGAAGATCAGCGCGCCGATCACGATCAGCGGCACGGAGCCCGCGGAGAAGCCGATGCCGGCCAACAGCACCGAGGCCAGGATCCATGCGTCGGCTACCAACGATCGCATCGGTTGCCTCGATCCGCCGTGTTCACCGCCTGCGGATCGCGGCTAGACCGCGTCCGCAACGGGCACCGGC
>JAQCJS010000230.1 GCA_027592975.1 Chloroflexota bacterium | reverse complement strand
CACCTCGTCCGTGTGGCGGCCGAGGACGGGCGAGGGGCCCTGCGCCGCCAGCGGAGTAGCGCTCATGCGCAGCAGCGGGCTGACCTGCGTCTCCGGGCCGGAGATCTCGTGATCCAGCATCACGGTCATCTCGTTCGCCAGCGTCTGCGGATCCAGCATCGCCTCCTCGACGAAGTTGACCGGGCCGCACGGGACGCCGTGCCGCTCCAGGATGTCCAGCCACTCCGCCGTGGTGAACTCGCGGAAGCGCGCCTCCACCTTCGCGACCTCGATGTTCGCGGCGGCAACGTGATCCGGGTTGCGGGCGTCGAACGTGGGGTCGTAGAGACCCAGGTACTCCGTGGGGATCGCCGCGCGCACCTTCGCGCGCAGCGAAGGCGACAGCGCGCCCACGGCGACGGCGCCGTCCTTCGTGGCGTACGCGCGGTAGTAGACGTTGCCCACGCGCGGGACGCCGCCCGCGCCGTGCGCCTCCAGGATCTCCGCGTACGAGGCGCCGCGTACGCGCAGATCCTCGACCATCGCCATCTTCTCGTACTTCAGATCGTCGGCCGCGGGCAGGTCCATGCCGTACATACCCTGGAACGCAAGCGCGGTGTTGAGGAGCGACGTCTCGATGAGTTGGCCAGCGCCGGTGCGCTCGCGGTGGTAGAGCGCGGCGCACGCCGCCCACGCGATCGCGATGCCCGTGCCGTAGTCCGCCATGGGAGACGCGGTGATCGTGCCGGGAGCGCCGCCCTCGTCCACCTTGCCGTCGGCCGCCATCAGCCCGGAAACCGCCTGCGCGATGATGTCGTACCCCGGGCGCTGCGCCCACGGCCCCTTGCGGCCCCACGCCGTGTTGTCGATGTAGATCAGGTCGGGCCGGATGGCGCACAGCTGTGCGTAGTCGATGCCGAGCTTCGTGGCGACGTCCGGGCGGTAGTTGATCACCACGATGTCGATGTCCGGCACCAGGCGGTGCACGACCGCCTGCGCCTCCGTCTGCGACAGGTCGAGGACGAGCGAGCGCTTGCCGCGGTTGAGGGAGTGGAAGACCTTCGACTCGCCGGGGGTGAACTGGCTGTAGAGCCGCCACGGCTCGCCGCCCGGCGGCTCCACCTTGATCACCTCGGCGCCCATGTCGGCAAGGTTCTGGCAGCCGAACGGGCCAGCGATGATCTGGGTGAACTCCAGCACGCGGATGCCGACCAGCGGCCCGGAGGGCTCGAATCCCGATGCGCCAGCGGAAGCCATGCATGCCCTCTCAGCGGCCCGGCCCGGGCCACGACTGGACGCATCCTAGCGATCTCGCCGCAGCGCGACCACCCGCAGGCCCTCCGTGGAAATACGGAGACGGCGCGCAGCGTAACGGGGCTATCGTGGAATCGGGAACCACGGTGCCGCGCAGACAGGGAGCGACCATGACCACGGGAGACTTCGGCATCACTCGACACCTGGATCGCCCGTACGAGGAGGCCCTGGCGGCCGTCCGGGACGCGCTCAAGGCGCAGGGGTTCGGCGTGATCACGGAGATCGATGTGCAGGCGACGCTGCGGGAGAAGCTGGGGCAGGAGTTCCGGCGCTACGTGATCCTCGGCGCGTGCAACCCGGCGCTCGCGCATCGCGCGCTGTCAGCCGATCTGTCGGTGGGGCTGCTGTTGCCGTGCAACGTGGTGGTGTACGAGGACGCGGATGGCGCGGGGAGCACCGTGACCGCGTTCGACCCCGAGGTCGGCATGGCGATGATGCCAGAGGGGGCGATCGCGAGCGTGGCGAGCGAGGCGAAGACCCGCCTCGCTGCCGCGCTCGATGCGCTGGAGGGCTAGAGGCCTGACCTCCGGCCCGACACCAGGTTGAAGATCAGCACGACCAGCGCCACGACCAGCAGGATGTGGATCAGGCCGCCTGCGACGTTCGCCGTGAAACCGACCAGCCACAGGATCAGCACCAACGCGAGAAGTGTCCACAACATCGGCATGCCTTCCGTTGCTCGGCTCCGCCGGATTGCGGGCGCCTGCGGATCAACCACGCTAAGCAGTGGGCACGCTTGCGCGGACAACAAGGTGCGGCGAAGCATCGCGCACGGCTCGCAGTGAGCGACGCTGCCTAGCGACGACGGCCGATGAAGACGATGTGGCGCTTTCCGCGCGTGCCGTGAGCGGTGACCTGGTGCGTGGACGGCATGAAGCCGGCCGAGCGGAGCTGGCGCTCGAAGCCGACCTCGTTGTCCACGGACCACACCGCCAGGGCGCCACCGGGGCGTAGCGCACGATGCGCGGCGGCCAGCCCGGCCGGCTTGTAGAGCCAGAGGTTGCCCTTCTGCGTGGGGGCCTTTGGGCCGTTGTCCACGTCCAGCAGGATCGCGTCGAACTCCTGCACGCCGCGGCGGATCACGTTCGCGACGTCCCCGACGATGATCTCGGTGCGCGGGTCGTCCAGCGGGTGCCCCGCAAGCGGACCCAGCGGCCCGCGGTTCCATTCCACGACCGCCGGGTTCAACTCGCCCACGACCGCCTGCCCGTCCGGAGGCAGGAGATCGAGCGCCGCGCGCAGGGTGTAGCCCATCCCCAGCCCGCCGATGAGCACGCGCGCGCCGGGCCGCGGGTGCGGGCAGGCGAGCGACATCATCGCGTCCTCGGAGCCGTGCATCCGGCTCGTCATGAGGTCGTAGCCAGCTTCGGCACGGATCACGTACTCGCCATCGTGACGGCGCAACTCGAGCGTGCTGCCGTCCGGCGTCCGCGTGGAGTCGAGGGTTTCCCAAGGCTTCATGCATCCACGATACCCGCCGGGCGCGTGGAGCGCCCGGCGCCGGTGCACGCGGGACACAGGTCGAGTCCGGCGCGCGGGCCGGACTCGCCTTCATGCGCGGGTTGGTGCCCGCGATCCTCGGGCCGTCGCGCAGTGCGCGTCCTCGGCCCGTCGGTCTGGGGAAATCATCTGCCGCAGGCCATCGAAGCCGCGTCCACATGCGGCGCGCGGGGTCGCAGGCGCGTTGCTCCCACGCACCAGGGGTGCGCCGCAGCCGCGATTCACGAAGCCTCTGGCCGTGCGGACGAGGGGAGCCGCGCTAGCCTTCGCGCGCGGCCGCCGGGCGCAACGGGAACGTGCGCCCCATGCCGCGCGTGGACGCGGCGAGCTGCACGAGCGTGACCAGGAGCGCGTCCAGGTCAGCGGAAGGCCGGGGCTGGAGCACGCCGGCCTCGAAGTCGGCGGCACTGAGGAATACGGAAGTCGGCGCCGCGACCATGCCGAACCATGCGAGCACATCGCGCAGGTGGCGCTCCACGCCCAGCGAGTGGTCGCGCGTGTTGCCCATCGCCAGGATGCCGGCGGGCTTGCCCTCCAGCGAGTCCAGCGGCAGCAGGTCCAGGAAGTTCTTCAGCACGCCAGTGAACGATCCGCGATAGACGGGGCTGGCGAAGATCACGG
>JAQCJS010000229.1 GCA_027592975.1 Chloroflexota bacterium | reverse complement strand
CGAGGTAACCGAGCGACGGGATCAGCCAGTCGCGCGACGGCCCCTTGGGGACGCGCGAACGGATGATCTCGATCACGTCGCCGTTCTTGAGCACGGTGTTCAGCGGCACCATCTTGCCGTTCACCTTCGCGCCCACGCAGTTGTAGCCCAGGTCCGTGTGGATCCGGAACGCGAAGTCGATCGGCGTAGAGCCAGCCGGCAGCACGCGCACCGCGCCCTTCGGCGTGTGCACGAAGACCTGGTCGCGGAACACGTCCATCCGCACGGACTCCAGGAAGTCCTCCGTCCCGGAGACCTCCTGCTGCCACTCCAACAGGTGGCGCAGCCATGCCATGCGCTCTTCGTACTGCGCGTCGCGCTTGCCGCCGGCGTCGTCCTTGTACTGCCAGTGCGCGGCGACCCCGTACTCCGCGAGCTGGTGCATCTCGTACGTGCGGATCTGCACCTCGAACGGGCGCATGTCGGGGCCAATGACGCTCGTGTGCAGCGACTGGTACAGCGACTCCTTTGGACTCGCGATGTAGTCGTCGAAGGTGCCGGGGATCGGACGCCAGTGCTGGTGCACCACGCCGAGCGCGTTGTAGCAGTCGGCGATCGTGTCGACGAACACCCGCAGCGCGAGGAGGTCTCGCATCTGGTCGAAGGAACGCCCCTGCGCGGCGTAGCGCTGCATCTTCTCGGCGATCGACTTCAGGTGTTTCACGCGGCTGGTTACCTCCGCGGTCACGCCCGCCGCCGCCAGGACGTCCTTCAGCTCGACCTCCAGCTGCCGCACGTAGCGCTCACGCTCGCTGCGGCGCGAGGCGACCATACTGGCGACCCGGTGGTACGTCTCCGGCTCCAGGTAGCGGAACGCGAGATCCTCCAGCTCCCACTTGAACTGCCACACGCCGAGGCGCGAGGCGAGCGGGGCGTAGATGTCCATGGTCTCGCGCGCCAGCGCCTGCTGACGGCCGCTGCCCAGATGCTCCAGCGTCCGCATGTTGTGGAGGCGGTCGGCCATCTTCACGATGACGACGCGGACGTCCTCCGCCATGGCGAGGAACATCTTGCGCAGCGTCTCCGCGTCCGCCTGCTCCACGTCCATGGAGCGATCCGGGAGCTGCTCGATCTTGGTCGCGCCCTCTACCAGCAGCGTGACGTCCGGGCCGAACTTCGCGCGCAACTGTTCCGAGGTGACCCCGCAGTCCTCGATCGTGTCGTGGAGCAGCGCGGCGGCCAGGGTCGGCCCGTCCATGTGCAGCTCCGCGCACAGGCGGGCGACGGCGATGGGATGGATGACGTAGGGCTCGCCGGAGCGGCGCGTCTGGCCCTCGTGCTTCTCGATCGCGTAGTCGAGGGCGCGTTGCACCTGCTCGATGCGGTCGGGTGGGAGATACCCGGCGGCCTCTTCGAGCAGTTCCCGGGCACCCGCGGGCTGAGGCTTCGAGACGACCATTTGAGGCGAGTGTATACCACGAGCGCGGAGAGAGCCGGGCGCGGGACGCCCCGCCCCCCCGGCCGGGTTCGTTGCCCGGGCCGCGGGGCGTCCGTAGACTCCCCGCATGCCTTCACCTCGCGCCCCCCGGGGCATGCACGACACCCTGCCTGAGGACGCCGAGCTCTGGCGCTTCATCCGCGACACCGCGGAGCGCGTCGCGCGCCTGTACGACTATCGCCAGATCGAGACGCCCATCGTGGAGGACGCCTCCGTCTTCCTGCACACCGCCGGCGACGAGTCCGACATCGTGCAGAAGGAGGTCTACCTCTTCGACGACCGCGGCGGGGACCGCCTCGCCCTCCGGCCGGAGGGGACGGCCGCCGCCTGCCGCGCCTACATCGAGCACGGCATGTCCAGCCGCCCGCAGCCCGTCCGGCTGTTCTACATCGGCCCGTTCTTCCGCTACGACCGCCCGCAGGCGGGCCGCTACCGCCAGTTGCACCAGTTCGGCGTAGAGGCGATCGGCACCGACTCCCCCGCCGCGGACGCGGAGCTGATCGACCTCCAGCTCACGCTCTACCGCGAGCTGGGGCTGACCGGGCTGCACCTGCGCATCAACTCCATCGGCACCGCTGAGACGCGGCGCGTCTACATGGAGGTGCTCCGCGCGCACTTCCAGCCGCACCTGTCCGGCCTGTCGCGCGACTCGCAGCGGCGGTTTGAGACGAACATCCTGCGCGTGCTCGACTCGAAGGAGGACGCGGAGCACCCGGCCGTCCTGAGCGCGCCGAGCATCCTCGATCACCTCTCGCCGGAGGATGCGGAGCACTTCGCCGCGGTGAAGGCGCACCTGGACGCCCTCGGCATCGCGTACGAGGTGGACTCGCGCATCGTGCGCGGCCTGGACTACTACGCGCGCACCGTGTGGGAGGTGGAGCCGCCCGGCGCGGCCGGCCAGTCCACCATCGGCGCGGGCGGCCGCTACGACGGGCTGATCGAGGTCCTCGGCGGCCCGCCGACCCCGGCCGTCGGCTTCGCCACCGGCATCGAGCGCATCGCGCTGAACATGCGGGAGCGCGGCCTCGGCCCGACCGAGGAGCGCGCGCCTGACGTGGTGACGATCCCGCTGAGCGATAAGGGAGCCGCGACTTTCGCGACGGCGGCGAGGGAGCTCCGAGAACTGGGGTTCTCTGTTCGTAACGGGCTACCGGGTCGCTCGATGCGTGCAGCTCTCCGCGCGGCGGACGCGTCCGGCGCCCGCTACGCGCTGATCGTCGGCGACGCGGAGGCCGAGGCCGGCACGGTCGTCCTCAAGCCCCTGCGCGGCGAGGAGGAGCAGGTCACGCTCGCCCTCGAGTCCCTCGTGGACGTGGTGGCAGAGCGGCTCGAACGATGAGCCGCACCCCGCTGGCCGTTGGATTAGCGGCCTACATCATCTTCGGGGGCTGCTTACTCATCGCGGACACCGCGTACCCACAGCTCGACTCCGAGTCCATCATCGTGTGGGCGGCGGGTGGTTTGGGTGTGCTCACTGCCTGGGCGGCGTGGCGGACGCTGCAGGCCGCGAGCCGACAGGCCGAGGCGGCTCAGCGACAAGTCGATTCGCTCGACCAGCAGCTCACGCTCACGCGCGAACAGATGAAACCGCAGTTGAATCTGCTGACTGGATTCGACGGCGCTACACGAAAATGGGTCGTGCATCTTCGCAACCGCGGTCCGGGAAGGGCTCTCGAACTTCGATTCCGCGCAGGCATGGAGCCTGAACTGTCGAATGAGACTGTCGTAACGGAAGTTCGGAGCATCCCAGAAGGGGTCGAAATGTCCCCATGGCAAGACCTCGTTGCGAGTCTGCGGCCGACCGAGCATGCCACCCTAAACCTAGGCCCATCCGGCAGGACGCCGACTGCGGGCAGCCTTCCCATAGCCATCGGCGACCCTGCGGCGCATCTCTTTGACCTTCACACCTCGCACGTTGGCCCCCCCCCGACGCCGCGGTCGGCTGGACGGTCTTCTTC
>JAQCJS010000228.1 GCA_027592975.1 Chloroflexota bacterium | reverse complement strand
AACCGATGATCTGCGCGGCCAGCGCGCCGGCGATCAGCGCCACCTCCAGCCGCGGGTCCGCCTCGGAGGCCGGCGGCATCGTGAACGTGGACTCCAGCCAGCCGGTCGAGACGTCGCCCGACAGGAAGTCGGGGTGCCCGAACAGGGCCAGGTGGAAGGGGGCGTTCGTCTGGACCCCGGAGATGACCAGATCGCGGAGCGCGCGGCGCATCCGTTCGATCGCGCGGTCGCGCGTCTCCGCCCAGACGATGAGCTTGCCCAGCAGCGAGTCGTAGAAGACCGGCACGTCCAGCCCGCTGAAGAGCATCGTGTCGAATCGCACGCCCGGGCCGGTCGGGTAGTCGACGAAGTCGATCAGCCCGACCGAGGGCGCGAAGTTCGCGTACGGATCCTCGCCGTTGATGCGGCATTCGATCGCCCAGCCCAGCGGCGTCACGGTCGCGAGGCCCTCAGGCAGCGGCTCCCCGTTCGCGACCGCGATCTGCAGCGCGACCAGGTCGATGCCCCCGCGGACGAGCTCGGTCACCGGGTGCTCCACCTGCAGCCGGGCGTTGACCTCCAGGAAGTAGAAGTTTCCCTGGCGGTCCAGCAGGAACTCCACGGTGCCGGCGTTGTGGTAGCCGCAGGACTTCGCCGCGGCGATCGCGGCGTCGCACAATCGTGCGCGGAGCTCAGGCGTCACCGCGACGGAGGGGGCCTCCTCCACCAGCTTCTGGTTGCGCCGCTGGATCGAGCACTCGCGCTCGCCGAAGGCGCGCACGTTGCCGTGCACGTCCGCGACGATCTGCACCTCGATGTGCCGAGCGGGCGCGATGTAGCGCTCGAGGAAGATCGTGGCGTCGCCGAAGGACGAGGCGGCCTCGTTCCCGGAGGCGCGCATGGCGCTCTGCAGATCCTCGGGCCGCTCGACCAGGCGGATGCCGCGCCCGCCTCCGCCGGCGGAGGCCTTCACCATCAGCGGGAAGCCGATGCGCGCAGCCTCGCGTTCGGCGGTCGCGAAATCGTCCGCGCTGATGTCGTTCGCTCCGGGGACGATCGGGACGCCGGCGGCCTCCATCAGGCGGCGGGCGGAGACCTTGCCGCCCAAGGCGCGCATGGCGTCCGCGCTGGGGCCGATGAACGTGATCCCGGCGGCCTCGCACGCATCCACGAAGCGCGGGTTTTCCGACAGGAAGCCGTAACCCGGATGGATGGCGTCGGCACCCGTCTGCCGCGCCGCTTCGATGATCTTGTCGATGACGAGGTAGGACTCGAGGGCCGGCCCCGGGCCGATGCGCACCGCCACGTCCGCGTTCCGGACGTGCAGAGCATTGCGGTCGGGATCCGAGTAGACGGCGACCGTCTCGATACCGAGTTCGCGGCAGGTGCGCTGGATCCGCAGCGCAATCTCCCCGCGATTGGCGATGAGCACCCGCTTGATCATGCTTCTCCAAGGATCCGGCCTCGCGCCCAGCGGACACGAGTGGAAGACGATGGAACCACGCGGCGACGATGCTCGTCAGACTGACATGCGGCGTTCGCTGCGGCAACCGCCTGTGCGGGGAGGCGCCATGTTCACGATGATACGAGGGGCTCTGTTGCTGTTCGTTGCGCTCACCGTCGCCTGCACGGACACGCCAGGCGCCCCGGCACCGACGCCCACCGCCACGACGACGACGGCGGGCACGCCCTCCGCGCCGGGGACAGGGATGGGGACTGGCGGCGCGGCTCCCTCGCCGTCCCCGGCGAGCCCGTCGTCCACGCCGCCGACCGTCCTGCCCAGCCCGTCGTCGACGCCCATCGCCCCGGCCCCCGGGCACGAGGTGCCGCCCGGGTACGCGCAGTCCTGCGCGAGCGATGTCCCGTGGGGCGGACAGGTATCGAAGGCGTTCGTGTGCCTGGACGCGCCGGACGCGGGGGTGCGCGTTGCGCGTGGTGGCACGGTTCAGGTGCGCGGGGTCGCGGGCGGCTCGTTCGAGAGCAACGTAGTGGTCGAGGTGCGTGCGCTCGTGAACCGGGAGCCGGCCGCGCGCCTCGCGATGTCGCCGCTGACGTACGCCGCGCCCGACCTTGGCATGCCCGGGATGTGGGAGATCACCCTGACGATCCCCGCGACCGCCACGGTCGGCCCCGCGCGCGTCAGCGCACACTTCGACAGCCCGAAGGACGGCAGCACCGTCGCCCAGGCGGCGGTCGACATCGTGATCGACTAGGCCAGGGCGAAGTCCAGCAGGGCAGAGGTAGTCTCCGCCCGGCCGGAGGGGCTACTCCGGCTTGCCTGCGTAGACGGCCCGGCTGTCCCGCTCGTCCACCATGCGGTCGATGATCTGGAACAGCGGCATCGCGCCGAGATCCGCGCCCGTGCCGTCGCGGACGGCGGCCGCCTCCGCCTCCTGCTCGCGGTCGCCAACGACCAGCATGTACGGGACGCGCTGGAGTTGCGCGCGGCGGATCTTCGCCCCCATGCGCTCGTTAGAATCGTCCACCTCAATACGCAGGCCGCGCTCGCGGAGCAGCGTGCGCACGCGGTGCGCGTACTCCACGTGCCGGTCGGCGATCGGAACCACGACGGCCTGCACGGGCGCGAGCCAGAAGGGGAAGTGCCCGGCGGTGTGCTCCGTGTACACGCCGATGAACCGCTCCAGCGACCCGAGGATCGCGCGGTGGAGCATCATCGGCGTGTGCTCCTCGCCGTCCGCGCCGATGTACTGCAGGCCGAAGCGCGTGGGCATGGCCACATCGATCTGGAGCGTGCCCAGCTGCCATGACCGGCCGATGGCGTCACGGAAGTGGAACTCCACCTTCGGTCCATAGAACGCCCCCTCGCCGGGGGCGAGGGTGTACTCGTACCCGACGGCGCGCACGGCATCGCCGAGCTGACGCTCCGCGATGTCCCAGTCCGGGATCGCCCCGGCGAACTTCTCCGGACGCGTGGCCAGGCGGATGACCGGCAGGCCCAGCCCCAGCTCGTCGTAGAGGCGCCGCGCCATCCCGAAGACGGAGCGGATCTCCTGTCCCACCTGCTCCGGTGTGCAGTAGATGTGCGAGTCGTCCTGCGCGAAGGAGCGGACGCGCGTCATGCCGTGCAGCACGCCGGACCGCTCGTTGCGGTGCAGTCGCGTGAACTCCGCCAGGCGCAGCGGCAGGTCGCGGTAGGAGTAGTGACCACCGGCGAAGTACCAGCAGTGACCGGGGCAGTTCATCGGCTTCAGGCCGAACTCCTGCTCGTCGATCTCCAGCATGTACATGTCGTCTTTGAAGTTGTCGTAGTGGCCGGAGGTCTTGAACAGGTCGGCAGAGAAGACCTGCGGCGTGATCACCTCGGAGTAGCCGTACTCGCCGTAGAGCTCCCGCATGTAGGCAAGGAGCTCGTTGTAGAGGACGGTGCCCTTCGGGTGGAAGAACGGGGAGCCCGGCGAGATCGGATCCAGGTGGAACAGGTCCAGCTCCCGGCCCAG
>JAQCJS010000227.1 GCA_027592975.1 Chloroflexota bacterium | reverse complement strand
CTCCGCGGCGCGGAAGGCCTCCTCCGTCAGCCGCAGCCCGAACCCGCGGTGCCGTGCGCCGGGGCCAACGACCACCGACAGCTCCGCGATGTGGCGCGCCCACGGCGTGGGGTTCCGCGTGACGGAGGAGAAGCCGAGGAGCTGGGTGCCGTCATAGGCCAGGATGACGCCCATCTGCCCCTGCAGCACGTCGTCCACCCACTCGTTCACGCCCTCCACCGCGGTGATGTCGGTGCGCAGGAACAGCAGGTCGTGGCGGGGCACGGAGCGCGCGAACTCCAGCAGCGCGTTGCCGTCTTCCGGGGTCATGTACTGGAGACTGATCGTGCGGCCATCGGCCTCGAAGGTCTGGAGCACGGCGGCGTGTGACATGGGGCTCGCTTCCTCGCGTGCGGGTAGAAGGCGCGGCTCGTGCCGCCCCGGCTCATGGTCGCATGATCCGGGGCGGGTCACAGGGACGATCGGGCCGGATCGAGCGGGACTCGGCCGGCCCGGGACGAGACGCGCAGGCTACTTCTTCTGCGCCTCCAGCTCGGCCAGCACCTGCTTCGCGATGCGGAACGCCTCCACGCCCGCGGGGATCCCGGCGTAGGTCCCGATCTGGATCAGCGTCTCGCGCAGCTCCTCCGTGGTGCAGCCGTTGCCGATCGCCGCGCGGAAGTGCGTGGCGAACTCCGTGGAACGGTTCAGCGCGGCCAGGATGCACAGGTTGTTCAGGCTGCGCTGCTGGCGGGTCAGGCCCTCGCGGCCCCAGGTCATGCCCCAGCAGGTCGCCGTCATCATCTCCTGGAACGGCATGTCGAAGTCGGTCGCGCCCTGCAGCGCGCGGTCCACGTAGGCCTCGCCCAGCACTTCCTTGCGGATCTGCAGGCCGGTGTCGAACCACTCCTGGGTCGCGGGATCCATGACTCACTCCTCCCCGGCGTGCGCCGGTCTGTGGCCCGGGCGACTCACCCGGCCGTGTGCGTGCGTGGCGGCGCGAGGCGTCCCGGCCGTGCCAGCAGCATCGAGCGATCCGGAGCCGTCGGCAACCGCTAGGAGGTGCAGGGGTAGGCGAGCGTGTCGATCGGCTCGGTGAGGAACTGCGCGCGCTCCACCAGCGGGGCGACCTCGTGCGCCGTGAGCGCGTAGGCCTGGGCCGGCGAGTTGACCGACTCCGCGAAGATGACGCCCACGTAGCGCCCCTCCACGTCCACCAGCGGGCCGCCGGAGTTGCCGGGGCGCGCCTGGCCCTCCACCACCCAGATCTCGCGTGAGACCGGCTGCTCGTCGTAGATGTCGCGGCCGCGCGCGGTCATGTCGCCGTTCAGCACCGCGGCGGTCACCTGCCGCGCCCCGCCGCCCGGGTAGCCGATGATCGCGACGCTGGCGCCGCGCTGCGAGATCCCGGGGAGCAACGGGTCGCCGGTCAGCCCCGGCACGAAGATCACCGCGATATCGCGCGCCGGGTCGATCAGGAGCACCTGGCCCAAACTCGAGGACGAGGCGCCTCCGGAGGAGACGCGGACGCCTCGTGTCCCGCTGACGACGTGGGCATTCGTGACCACGCGCTCCGGCGCGACCATGAAGCCGCTGCCCAGCTGGATGCCGCCGCAGCTGGGGGCTTCCACCCTGACCGTGGCGATCGCGGCGCTGCGCACCCCGGGCGTGTTCAGCGTGGCGGCGTCCGGCTCCACGCGCGTGGGCAGCCTCGGCTTCAGACCCACGAAGACCTGCGGGAACACCTGCGCCGAGAGCTGCTCCTGCAGGCTGGCCAGTGCGGAGGGCGGACGAGGCACGCGGTCGTCGATCTGACGGAGGATGGCGGAGTTCTGGATCTGCCGCGCCAGGTCATCGCTGGGGCCGCGGCTCAGCATCAGGCCCGCGTACCAGATCGTCCCCAGCGTCGCGACGGTGGTGAGCAGCGCGCCCCCGACGCCGTCCAGGACCGCGACGGCCTTGAGCCGGCGCGCGGCACGACGCACGGGCGCGCCCAGCTCATGCGTGATCGTGCTGCCGACCAGCGCGCCGGCGCCCACGACTGCCAGCACCACGACGATCCGGATGAGCACGGCGTCCGTGCCCAGTCTCGCCACCGCGACGGGCGCGAGCACGGCACCGCCGGAGACGCCCAGCACCAGCCCCGTGTACTCGAACGCGGTCAGCCAGAGCCCGCGGTGGAAGCCGAAGCTCACCGCGGAGATCACGGACCCGATGATGACGACGTCGAGGAGGTTCACCTCGAAAGCATCAGCCACGCATACGGCCGCTGTCCGTCACAGCGGCATCGCAAATGGGCGGACGAGGGCGGCGCGTCGCCGCGGTGGGTTCTAGCGGACGAGCGTGACGGCGATGTTCGGCGGAATCCCGGACGGGAACGCCGCGCGGAACTGATCGCGCAGGAACGCCGGTCCGTTGACGACCATGAGCCGGAAGCTCCCGCCCGCGTCCTGTACCCACACGCCGCTGGCGTTCGCGTTCCGTGCCGCCGCCTCAAGCTGATCGAACGATCCGCCCTCGAAGACGGCGAGGGATTGGCCGGCGGGCGAGAAGAGGACGGGGCGCGAGAACGTGCCGGGGGTCACAGGCGATGGGGACGCGGTCGGCGTGGGGGTCGCCGTGGCCACCGGCGTGCCCGTGGCGACGGGCGTGGGGGCCGGCGCGGGCAGCGTCGGCGGGTACAGCGCGTTCACCGCGGCGATGTCGTCCGTCTGCATCGTGTGCGGCGTGCGGCAGGCGGCGAACGTGGGCGCCATGATCGAGGATGCGACGTTCGAGTGGCCGATGCCGATGGCATGCAGAACCTCGTGGGTCATCGTGTGCTGCAGGTCACGGTAGATGGGCGCGGTGGGGCAGGTGAAGTTGTTGCGCGTGGTCAGGAACACGCGAGCCGCGGTGTAGGTGGAATAGGTGCCCCAGCCCGTGAGGCTGAAGCTCAGCGCCTGGCCGGTGGAGGCGATCGCGCCGAACCCCACCACGATTGGGCGGGTGGTCGTGGTGCTGCACAGCTCCGCGCGTGTGGCGGCTCCGGCCAGCTGCAGGGTCAGCCCCCCGCGCAGGTGCCCGTTGATTTCCGCGATCGAGGCCTGGAGCGTCTCCATCAGCACCGCCTCCGGGATCGTGGTGGCAGGCCCGGTGTAGTTGTTCCCGGCGAAGACGCAGGTTCCACCCTCCCAGTTGTAGTAGACCGGCACCACCGCGCGGTTCCACTTGAACCCCTCCAGCTCGTAGCCCGGGGCAGTCGCGGTCGCGATCGCGCCGGTCGGGGACGGCATCGTCGCCGCGTGCGCTGGTTGCGAGGCGATGCTGAGCAGCACGGCCGCCGTTGCCGCGAAGGCGAGCGCGGTGCGCGAGATGGCTGTGCGCAGGCGGGGCCGCGGCGCGCGGGCCGGGGCCGGTGAACCAGTCATGGACCATCCTTGACGGTGGGAGCAGGACGGCGCGGGCGAGCCGGGAGACCCGGCCCCTCCAGCATAACTGCCGCCACCCGCAGCGCGTTCGGCGATCCCATC
>JAQCJS010000226.1 GCA_027592975.1 Chloroflexota bacterium | reverse complement strand
GGTGGATGAACGAGGGGAGTCCGAGCCGAGACAGATGTCCGGCCTGGAGGGCAGCGGAACGCAGCCGCCCGGGAGCACGCAGCAGCATGCCGGAACGGCGAGTGCGACGGGCTCCGGCGGGAGCACGATGGACGAAGCGCGCGGGATGGCCGAGCAGGCGCGCGGGAACGTCGAACACGTGGCGAGCGAGGCCGGGGATCGCGCGTACAGCGCGGTGGAGAGCGGCCGCGAGGGCGCGGCGAGCGGCCTTGAACGCGCCGCCAGCAGCCTGGAGCAGCGCGCGACGGGCGAGGGCATGCCCGCGATGGCCGCGGAGCGCGCGGCCGAGGGCATGCAGTCCGCGGCCGGGTACCTGCGCGAACACGAGAGTACGGAGATCTGGCAGGACGTGGAGCGCTACGTCCACCGCTACCCCGTGCGCTCGCTGGTCGGGGCGATCGCCACGGGCTTCATCGTTGGACGCATCCTCAGGTAAGGGGTGACGCATGGCTCTGCGAGAAGGGCGGCGGCCCGCTGACGGGCCGGGCGAGTCCGATGCCGGGTTCTCGCGCGCATGGTCGCAGGCGCAGGACGAGGCGCGCGGCATCGGGGATCGCATCGGGCGGATCACCTCGGAGTTGCGGGTGCTCTCTGCACGCGAGATGGATCTCGCGCGTGCCGAGATGCTAGACACGTGGGACGCGGCACAGAGCGCGGGGATCTGGGGCGGCGTCGCCGCGGTCTTCGGCGTGATCATGCTGCAGTTCCTGGCGCTCGCCGGGATGCTGGCGCTGGCGCAGGTACTGGGGATGTGGGCGGCCGCGCTGATCGTGGCGGGCGTGCTCCTGGTGATCGCCGGGATCGGCGCGTGGATGGCACGCAGCGCACTCACGGACTTCAGCCTGGTGCCGAAGCACACGATCAGGTCAGTGCAGGAGGACATGCGATGGGCTCGCGAACGCGTGCGGCGGAACAACGGGTAGAGGAGCAGCGCCGGCGCATCGGCGTGATGATCGAAGAGCTGGAGTCCCGGCTGCGTGAGGACGTGGACAGCGTCCGCTCGGGCATCTCCGAGCGTGTCGAGGCGATCGGCGACCGCCTGGCGCACACCGGCGATTCGGTCCCGGGCGCGGACACCGTCCGTGCGCAGGTGGACGAGCATCCGCTGACCTCCATGCTCGGAGGCTTCGGCGCGGGCGTCGCTCTGGGCAGCCCCGTGCAGGACGAGGTGCGGGCGCTGATGAAGGAACTGGTCGGCGGCTTCCTGGGCAACCAGGAGGAGGGTCGCGCCTCATCTTCGCGCTCCTCGGAATCGCGGGACGGGGCTGGGCCGGAGCGGGCGTCGGAACCGACGGGGACGCAGCGCTAACGCGCGGCGCCTCCGCGCGATGAGGTTCCGAGGGATGCACTGGCGGGCACCGGAGCAACGGGTCTCCCGATCCACAACGGAGGCCGCTGGGGTAGCTCCAGCGTGAACGTGGCACCCTGACCGGAGACGCTCTCTACGGTGAGCAGCCCGCCGAGCTCCTCCGCCAGTGCGCGCGAGACGTAGAGGCCAACGCCCAGGCCGCCCTTCACGCGCCCCTCGCCACGGTAGAACCGCTCGAAGAGGTGCGAGAGGTGCGGCTCGGCAACCCCGGGGCCATCGTCACGGACGGTGAGCCGCACGCGCTCACCCTCCTCGCGCAGGGTGACGACGACATGCGCATCCGCGCCGGCGTACCGCGCCGCGTTCTCCAGCAGGTTGTCCAGGATGCCGGCTACCTTATCGGGCGCGGTCTCGAGTTCGACGGGCGCATCCGGGACGTCTGCGGTGACGGCCATGTTCGCGTGGCGCTCCAGCGCGGCCCGCACCTGGCGCTCCACGCATTCCCGCAGGTCAACGCGCTCCACCGCGTGCGAGGCGAGTCCGCTCTGCAGCTCCGCGAATCCCATCCAGCGATCCAGGATCGCGTTCAACCGGAACGCCTCGGAGGTGAGCGATCGCGCCAGTTCGACGGTGGACTCATCAGTCCCGGAGCGGGTGAGCCGGCGCGCCAGGTGCTGTCCCAGGCCGATCACGCTGGTCAGCGGCGTGCGGAGCTCATGCGACGCGATCGAGATGGTGTCGCGTTGCAGCTCCTGCGCCTCCTTCACGGCGATCGCGAGGGAGAGCGAGTCGGCCAGTTCGTGCACGAAGGCGCACTCGTCATCGCTGAAGTGACGCGGTACAAGCGAGTGGCCAGCGATGATCCCCCACAGGCCCCGAGGTCCGCGCAGGCCGCAGGCGATGCTGCTGCGCACGCCGCTGTTGATCAGCGTGGCCGGGATGCGGAACCGCTGCTCCGTCGCCAGGTCCTCGATGCGGACGGGCTCGCGGGCGCTCATGATGAAGTCGGTGTACGAATGCGACCGGGGGCCGGGCACCGGGGACGGGTTGCCGCTCCACCCCACGCTGGCCGCGTACTCCAGCGTGTCTGACCCCGCGACCACCCGCACGACGCGCGACAGGGGCACATCCAGGACGCTGGCGATGTCCGCGACAGCGCGCTGGAACAGCGTCTCCAGCGACGTCTGGTCGTCCAGCGCGGTCTGGGCGAACTCCGCAAGCACCGCTTGCTGCATCGCGCGGGCGGCTGCCTGTTCCTCCGCTCGGCGAAGCTCCGTGACGTCGGTCACGGACACGCCCGCGCCGATCACGTCCCCGTCGTCCTCGTCGCGCACCGGGAACCAGTGCTCCAGCCACACCCGCTCGCCCAACTGGACATTGGCGGTGCGGCCGCGAACCTCCAGGGTCACCGGATCGCCCGCGAGCGCGGTGGCCAGCGGTGGCCTGATCTGCTCGACCAACTCGGGCAGCAACGCATCCGGCGTGCGTCCCACGTGGTCGTCCGCGGGGATGCCGTGCAACTTCGCCAGCGCCTCACTCACGAAGACGTAACGCCCCTCGGTGTCGAAGTAGGCCACTTCGCCACCGGAGCGCGACATCAGCGCGGCAAGGAATCGGGGAAGGGCGGGGTGCATGAGACCGACTATACGGAGACGACCCGGGGGATACCGTTACAAAGGGCCGGACGTAACGGAACTGCAACCGCGCTCTGTCCAGGTTGGTGATCGGCTATAAGGGACGCACTCGTCAGGAGCGCCATCATGTTTGACCGCGTCGATCACCTCGTCATCGCCGTCCCCGATCTCGATCGGGCGATCGAGCAGTACCGCAGGCTGGGCTTCCACATCTTCGACGCCGGACGCGAGGACGCGTGCGGGACGCGCAGCGCGGTCGCGTTCTACGACGACCAGTACCTGGAGCTGCGGGCGATCGAGGACAGCACGGCGCACGCGGCGGCGGCCGCCCGGGACGCCTCGCATGACCCGGGCCTGCCGGACTACATCGCCGCAGGCGGGGGGATCCGCTTCATCGCGCTCGCCACGGACGACCTGGCGGCGGAGGTCGCGGACATGCGCGCGCGCGGCGTGGAGGTGTCAGAGCCAGCGCGCCACACACGGACGGCTCCGGACGGACAGCGCGTGGAGTGGCTCCC
>JAQCJS010000225.1 GCA_027592975.1 Chloroflexota bacterium | reverse complement strand
CCCGCTCCGCATCTCCCGTCCGGTGGCGTAAGCCACACGTTCCGATCCCGGAGCTCGTGGCGTAAGCCGCCCGCCCGATCCCCGCGATCCCGAGGAGATGTCATGACCGCCGCCCGCGCCAGCTTCCGCACGCGCCTCGAAGACGCCGCCCGCACCAACCGCTCGCTGCTATGCGTGGGCCTGGATCCCGACCCCGCGAAGATCCCGGCGGGCGTGAGCACGCGCGAGTTCCTGCTGGGCATCGTGGAGGCCACCGCGGACGTCGCATCCTGCTACAAGCCGAACCTCGGCTTCTTCGAGCCGGACATGGGCGCGGGGGTGGAGCTAGTGCACGACCTGATCGAGGGCATCCACCGGCTGGGCCTGCCGGTGCTGCTGGACGCGAAGCGCGGCGACCTGGGCAACACGGCAGTCGGCTACGCGCGCGCCGTGTTCGAGAGCCTGGATGCGGACGCCGTGACGTTGAGCCCGTACATGGGCGGCGACTCCATGGAGCCTTTCTTCGCCTACGAGGATCGCACCTCGTTCATCCTCTGCCGCACCTCCAACCCGGGGGCGCGTGACCTGCAGGACCTGAAGGTCGGCGAGCGCCAGGAGCCGCTGTACGCCTACGTGGCGCGGCTGGCGAACGAGTGGAACCGCCACGACAACATAGGCCTGGTCGTCGGCGCGACCTACCCCGCCGAGGCGCGCGAGATCCGCGCGATCTGCCCCACGATGCCGATCCTGATGCCGGGGGTCGGCGCGCAGGCCGGCGACCTGGAGGCCGCTGTGCAGGCGGGCGTTGACGCCGCGGGCGGCAACCTGATCGTGAACGCCTCGCGCGGGGTGCTGTACGCGCCCGCCGTGGAGTCCAGCGACCGCCCCGCGTGGGCCGAGGGCGCCCGCCGTGTGGCGATCGAGCTGCGCGACGCGATCAACGCCGCGCGCGGCCAGTAGGCGCGCCGGGCCACGCGGATGCTGCCGATGACGGACGTGCGCATGGCGGATGTGATCCGCATGCAGCGTCCGCACCCCTGCGGCGGCCTGGACTGGGTGGTGGTGCGCGTCGGCGCGGACATCGGCCTGCGCTGCCTGACGTGCGACCACCGTGTGCTCATGGAGCGCGCCACCCTGCGCAAACGTGCGAAGGCCTACGTCACCCGCGGCCCCGAGCTGGATCCGGAGATCGAGCGCGCCCTGTACGGAGATGCCCCGCCCCCGTAGTTCGCTACCGGCCGGGGAGGGGACCGGATGCTGCCGCCCGGGCTCGCCCCTTACCCTTGGCAGGGGGACGAGTGGGATCTGCCGCTCCCTGCGCGTTGCGTCCGCGAACCCTCGTTCCCTACACTCGTGTGACACCAGCCCGCGATCCCGCGAGGCATCCGGGAGACTCCCGTGCGCGAACTGATCATTGACTCCATCCGCGTGGGACTGCGCAATTACCGGCGCGTCGTCGTGCTGCGCGAGAAGGAGGCGGATCGCTACCTGACCATCTGGATCGGCGCGGACGTCGCGGACGCCATCGCCTTCCGGCTGCAGGACGTCACCGCCGCCCGCCCCCAGGCGCACGACCTGATGCTGAAGATGCTCCAGGATCTGGGCGGCACCGTGGAGTCCGTCACCGTCAACGACCTGCGCGAGGACACGTTCTACGCCAGCATCCACGTGCGCCGCGGCGAAGAGGTCTTCGACATCGACTCCCGCCCCTCGGACGCGATCGCGATCGCCGTGCGCGCGGGCGTCTCGATCTACGTGGCGGACGAGGTCATGGATCGCGCCGGCATCGTCCTGGACGAGGACGGCGAGCCGATCGAGGGTGCCGGGGAGGGCGAAGAGCGCCCCGCGCCGCCCAGCGCGGAGGAGCTGGAGAAGCTCTCCGCCTTCCGTGAGTTCGTCTCGGGCCTAGATCTGGACGACCTGGGTGAGGGCGCCCGGTAGGGCGTGAAACGCGCTGACCGGCCCGCCGCAGGTCTGTCAATCCGGGATCCATCGCGAATAGCGGCCTCCGAGTAGTGCGAATCGCCACAAATGAGTTGATCCACCGATCGGGCGATGGTAGCGTTCCGGTCGGTGCCGATCCGAGCGCGTACTGTTCGGGGCACTGATGAAGTCACCGGCGTTCGGATTGCTAGGGATCGGGTTCTCGCTCGCGATCTGGATCGCGGGCGGTGCGCTGCTGGGGGACTACCTCGACGGGCGCTTCGATACCCGCCCGATCCTGACGGTGGCGTTGCTGGCGCTGGGAATGTGCATCGGGTTCTACGACGCGGTCCGGCGGCTGCGCGAGGTGATCGCGGCAGTCGACCGTGAGCGGCGCCAGAAGGGGCGGGGATGAAAGTCGGGCTCATCGCTGGTGGCCTCCTGCTCCTCACCGTCATTGGCGTTGTGTGGGTCGGCGGGGCTCCCCCGTACATCACCGTTCCCCCGGACCAACTGGCCACCATTGGTGGATACGTGGTCACCAACACCGTCATCAGCGCCTGGACCTCGATCCTTCTGCTGCTCGCGCTCGCGCTGTACGTCGGCCCTCGGCTGAGCCTGGTGCCGCAGGGCTTCGCCGGCGCCGTGGAGGCCGCGATCTCCGGCTTCTACTCCATCTGCGAGTCCGTGGCCGGCCCGGAGAACGCGCGCCGGTTCTTCCCGCTGGTAGCGACCATCTTCTTCTTCGTCCTGACCACCAACCTGATCGCCCTCTTCCCCGGCACCAAGACCGTGGGCACCGCCCAGCCGAACTACGGCTCCACGCAGGCCACGATGCACCAGTTGGACCTGCCGCTCCTTGGCAAGGTCGCCTACGTCCCCTTCACGCCGGACACCCGTGACGTGAAGGGCGCTGGCGAGCTCCCGATCCTCCCGCCCGAGACCGCCAAGAGCCTTGGCAAGGCGGAAGGCAAGTACGAGCCTTCCACGGACGGCTCCTTCAGCGGCGGCGTGCGCGGTGCGCTGCGTCCCGTGCACACGGACGTGAACGCGCCGCTGGCGATCGCGCTCTTCTCGTTCCTGTTCGTGGAGTTCTGGGGGCTGCAGTCGCTTGGACTGGCCTACGTGGGCAAGTTCTTCGCGTTCGGCGCGATCTTCAAGAAGGGCCCGCTGGGCGTGATCGATGTGTTCGTGGGGCTCCTGGAGCTGGTCTCGGAGCTGTCCCGCATCGTGTCGTTCACGTTCCGTCTGTTCGGCAACATCTTCGCCGGCAGCGTGCTCATGCTCATGATGACGTTCCTGACTCCGTTCGTGCTGATCCTGCCCTTCTACGGGCTGGAGATCTTCGTGGGCGCGATTCAGGCGTTCGTGTTCTCTGTCCTGACGCTCGTGTTCGCTGTGTCTGCTGTCTCCCACCACGGAGACGGGCACGACGAGCATGGCGAGGAACACGGTGGCGGTCATGGCGACAGCCATGACCGCCACCATGGGGAGGCGGTATCCGCCCACTAGTCCGCAAGGGCAAGGGCGGTCAGCAAAGGTCCGTGTACAAGAGGTTCGGTGAGGCTGGCCCGGGAGCGTCCCGGGAAAGACCCCAGG
>JAQCJS010000224.1 GCA_027592975.1 Chloroflexota bacterium | reverse complement strand
CCCCGCCTCTTCGTTTCCGGCAGCGGGTGGAGGTTACGCGGCGTGGGGGAGCGTCAGGCGGACGGCCGCGCCGTCGCCCGCCGCGGCGTCGATCCAGGCGTCGCCGCCCTGCTCACGCAGGAGCCGCCGCACCGTGGCGAGGCCCAGGCCATGCCCCATCACCGCATCGCCGTTCGCGGCGCGCGCGGCAACCTCGAAGACGCGCTCGTGATCCTCGGCGGGGATGCCGATGCCGTGATCGCGCACCAAGATCTCCACCCGGCCGTCCGCGCGGCAGGTGCCGCTGATCATCACCATGGGCGCCTCGCCCGGGCGGGCGTACTTCACGGCGTTCTGGACCAGGTTCTCGAACACGCGGAAGAGCAGAGCGGCATTACCCTGCACCGCGGGCAGCCTCTCCACCGTGACCTCCGCGTGGCTGGCGGTGATTTCGCCTCGCAGCGCCTCCGTCACCTCGCAGATCAACGACCGTAGGTCCACGGTTTCGATGTCCAGCGGGCGGGCGGCAACGGCCTGCACGTGCAGCAGCAGCGCAGACTCCACCAGCGTGCGCGCGCGTGCGGAGGCTTCCGCGGCGCGGTGCACGGCCTGCCGCGTGTCCGCGGTCACCGGGCCGAGCGCACCCTCCGCGATCAGGTCAAGGTAGGAGGAGACCGTGCTGAGCGGCCCCTTCAGGTCGTGCGCGATGCTGGCCATCTCCTGCTCGGCCTCATCGTTCACGGCGTGCAAACGGGCGACCTCGTCCGCGAGGAGGCGCGAGCGCAGCCCGGCGATCAGGGCGACGAGCAGCGGGGCGCCGACGGCGGCGGCGATCAGCGCGGCGCGTGACGGATCGAAGGGCGCCGGGCGCAGCAGCAGACCGATGCTCACCGCCGCCACCGCTATCGCCGGAATCGCGACGAGGCGGGTGGGCAGCACGGCCAGCGGGCGCACCTTCGCGAAGCGCATGGGGGACATCCAGCCCTGCATCAACGGCTCCTGCGGTCGAAACGCTGCATTCACTGTTGGGCAGTGCGCGGCCCTTCGGTATTAGCGTTCACCCTGACAGCGGTGGACAGCACCCGCATACTCACCCGCATAGATGAATGCGGACGCACACGGATCACTCGCCTCGCCCGACCTCGAGTTGCGGGCGCGCATGGCGGCGGAGCTGCCGCTTCGCATGTCCGCGCACATCGACCGCGTCGTGGCGCTCGCCGACGAACTGGCGCGGACACACGGACTGGACGTCGGAAGGGCGCGGCTGATGGCGCAGGGGCACGACCTGGTGCGCGCCGTCCCAGCAGCCGAGCTGCTGCGCAGGGCGGAGGCGCGCGGGCTGACAATCGATCCCGTGGAGCGCGATGAGCCGGTGATCCTGCACGGTCCGATCGGCGCGCTGGAGTTGTGCGAGCGCTTCGGGCTCACCGACGAGAGCGTGCTGTTCGCCATCCACTGGCACACGACCGGCCATCCCGAGTACGACGGGGAGGCGTGGGCGATGTTCATCGCCGACAAGGTCGACCCGCGCAAGGTCAAACGCTGGCCCGCCCTCGCGGAGGTGCGCGCCCTCGCCGACGACTCACTCGAGGCGGCTGCCCTCCGCTACCTGGACCTGCGCGTGGATGAGGCCGTGGAGCGCCGCTGGTCGGTGCACCCCATGGCGACGCTCACGCGGAACGCGCTGCTCCGGCGCCTCGGGCACCGGCCCCAGCCCTAGCACCTCGCATCGGACGCTCACCGGGATACTCGGCGGATCGCTGAGCCTCGCCTGACTGCGCCGTTGCCCTATTCGATTGTCCGTGTCCGCCTGCATCGGGCGGAGGGCGACCGCTCCGGCATCTCGCTGTAGATGGAGCTGGACCCGCTGCTGCGTCGCGTCGCGTCGCGCGCAAGCGCCTGATCCGCACGGCTGCGATGCGCTGTCGCGACGCCCTGATCCTAAGCTGATCGCGCACCACGCGGCGCGCGCGTTCGAGGCGATCCGCACGAACATCGAATGGGGCCCGATCTTCTCGCGCGATCCGATCACCATGCTGCCCGGATCGATCAGCCCGCCCGCGGCAGGCGCCGCGATCTAGGGCACGAAAGTCGACCGGGGCGTCCGACCATGCGCGGCTGGGGCGCGGTACCATGGAGGGACCGCAGACGCCCCAGCCGCTCTGACACGGGAGACCGCCATGGCCGGACACCGCCTCACCCGCGACCTGCAGCATTCGATGATCGGCGGCGTGTGCGCCGGCTTCGCCAACCGCTACGACTTCGACGTGACGCTGGTGCGCGTGGTGGCGGTGCTGATCACCGTCGCGACGTGGGGCATCGGCGTCCCGCTCTACATCGCCGCGTGGATGGTGATGCCGCGCGCGGACTCGCCCGCGCCCGCACCGCGCCCCACCAGTGACACGCCTGACAGTCTGAGACGTGAACTGCGCGAGGTGAGCGATCGCCTGGCGGAGGCCGCCCGCGTGCTGGCCGGCAAGACCCGCGAGGCCGCGGAGGAGATCTCCGAGATCGCGCGCCGCGCCCGCACCTCGGACGCCCCCGACTCCTCGCACCGCTCGCCGGCCGCCGGTGGTTCCGTGACCGGCGCGATCGAGCAGCGCGCGGATGCCGCCGAAGCCGCGCCCGAGGCAAGCATGGCCGAGACGCAGGAGATGGCGAACGGCCGCGAGACCGGCGGGGACGTGGACGCGTCGCTGTCGACCTCCAACCCGCCCGCACCGCCCCCGCCGTACACCTCTCAGTCCTCCATGCCGTCCGGCATGCCGCGCGCGGCGAGCGACCAGGCGCCCAACCAACCCCCGCAGCCCCCTGCCGGGCCGGTCCCGCCCGTGCCGCCCGCCCCGTGACCGCGAACCTCGAGGCACTCCGCGCTCGCATCGACGATGGCAGCGTCGCCTACTGGTCGACTCTCGGCATCGTCGTGGATGGTGTGGACGATGTCGGCTGCGTGCGGCTCTCGCTCCCCATGCGCATGGAGCTGGGCACGCGCCGCCCGGACGTGATGCACGGCGGAGCGATCGCATCGCTCATCGATGCCGCCGCCGGCGCTGCGGTGCTGACGCTGCGCGAGGACGCCGACCAGACGTGGACCGGGCAGGCGACGCTGGACATGAACGTGACGTTCCTGAACGCCGCCTTCTCGGACATCGCCGCGGAGGCGACCGTCCTGCGCTCCACGCGCACGCTCGCGTTCGTCGGCATCGACGTGCGTGACGAGGCAGGCGCACTGCTGGCGGTGGGTCGCGCGACCTACGCGATCATGCGCAGCTCGCGCTAGCCGCGCCGAAACTCGCGCGGCGCTACTCCTCGATCGAGTCGAACGCCTGCGCCTCGAACAGCGTCGCCTGCGCGCTACGCGCCTGCGGATCGAGGCCGAGGTGGTCGTACGCCGGCCGGCCCAGCACGCGGCCGCGCGGGGTGCGCTGCAGGAAGCCGACCTTCAGCAGGTACGGCTCGTACACGTCCATGATCGTGTCGGACTCCTCGGAGATCGCCGCTGCGAGGGTCTCGAGGCCGCCCGGGCCG
>JAQCJS010000223.1 GCA_027592975.1 Chloroflexota bacterium | reverse complement strand
CCGATCGCGAGTCCAGCGAGGATTGTGGGGAGCGAGAGGCCCAGGGTCGTGCGAGTCATACTGCTCCGTCCGGTGCGGTGGGGAATTCGTTACCCAGCCGATACGCCTCGTATTCGCACGGCGGATTCATTGCCACGACGATTGCACGGAACGCGGCGATCCGTCTTCATGGGAGGGACAATCACCACCGCGCCGCGCCGCCGAATCGGAGCCCCCATGACGACCACGAACCCGCTCGAGGAAGGCCTCCGGCTCACGCTCGACTTCGACAAGCTCGCGAAGGCCGCAGAGTCGCCGGGCATCCTCCCCTGCGCCGTGCAGAACGTGGACACCGGCGAGGTGATCCTGGTCGCGTACGTGAACGAGCTGGCGCTGAAGACGGCGATCGAGCGCCGCATCGCGGTCTTCTGGAGCACCTCGCGCCGCGAGCTCTGGATCAAGGGCGACACGTCCGGCGAGACCTTCGCGCTGCTCGACGTGCTTGTGAACTGCGAGCAGAACTCGCTGGTCTACCGGGTGCGCCCCAACCGTGGCGGCATCTGCCACACGAAGAACGAGGCGGGCGAGCCGCGCAACTGCTACTACCGCCGCATCAACCTGGACACCGGCGCGCTGGAGAACCTCAACCCGTAGGGCTCGAGGTGCTGCTGGGGGCGGGCTCCCCGTCCGTTCTGAGCACCCTCTCCTGCGAAGCGGGGGTGGGGTGAGGGGCTCCCCCGGCCCTACGCCTGCACCGCGCCGACCGGGCGCACAGCGACGCCGCGCGACGCCAGGTACGCCTTCAGGTCCGGGATCGTGATCGTGCCGAAGTGAAAGACCGAGGCGGCCAGCACGGCGTCCGCGCCGCCCTCCACCAGGGCGTCGTAAAAGTGCTCCGGCGTGCCCGCTCCGCCGGAGGCGATGATCGGCACCTGCACCGCCGCACGGATCGCGCGCAGCAGATCGAGGTCGTAGCCGTCCTGGTGCCCGTCCGCGTCCATCGACGTGACCAGGAGCTCGCCGGCGCCGCGGTCGGCGGCCTCGCGCGCCCACTCCACCGCGTCACGTCCCGCGGGGGTGCGCCCGCCGTGCGTGAACACCTCCCACGTCCCCTGCGAGGTACGGCGCGCGTCGATCGCCACGACGATGCACTGGGACCCGAAGCCGTGCGCGCCCTCGCCAATCAGGTCGGGACGTTCGACGGCGGCGGTGTTCATCGACACCTTGTCGGCGCCGCTCTCCAGCATCAGCCGGACGTCGCCGGACTGGCGCACGCCGCCGCCCACGGTGAGCGGGATGAACACCTGATCCGCCGTGTCGCGGATGACCTCGTACACGCTCGTCCGCGCGTCGGACGAGGCGGTGATGTCGAGGAACACCAGCTCGTCCGCGCCGGCGGCGTCGTACTTGCTCGCCAGTTCGACCGGGTCGCCTGCGTCGCGCAGCTCGACGAACGAGACGCCCTTTACCACGCGGCCGTTGTTCACATCGAAGCAGGGGATGATCCGTTTGGTCAGCATGGCTACGCCTGCCTTCCGGGAGCCGGGGCCCTCACCGCCGCGAGCGCCTCGGGCAGGTCGATGTCGCCGGTGTAGATCGCGCGACCGATGATCGCGCCCTCCACGCCGCAGTCGCGCAGCCGCACCACGTCCGCAACGCTGCCCACGCCGCCCGCGGCGATCACCGCGATGTCGATGTCGCGCGTGACGCGCTCGTACATCGCGAAGTTCGGGCCGTCCGTCACGCCGTCGCGCGCAATGTCCGTGTACACGACGCGGCGCACGCCCTGGTCGCGCAACCGCTGGATGAACGTCACGGCATCGAGGTCGGTCGCTTCGACCCAGCCCTCGAGCGCCACGCGGCCGTCGCGCGCGTCCACGCTCACGATCAGCCGGTCGTCCGCGAACGCGATCGCCTCGCGCAGGAACTCCGGATCCTTCACCGCCGCCGTGCCGATGACGATGCGGTCGAGGTGGGACTCCAGCGTCGCGTGCAGCGTCTGCATGGTGCGGATGCCGCCGCCCGTCTGCACGGGCACCTCCAGCACCTCCGCGATCTGCTTCACGATCGCGCCGTTCGCCTGCGCCCCGTCGCGCGCACCGTCCAGGTCCACGACGTGAATGCGTCGAGCACCCATCGAAGCCCACTTGCGGGCCATCGCGATCGGATCGTCGCCGAACACGGTCTCGCGCGCGTAGTCGCCCTGCGCCAGGCGCACGCAGTGCCCGCCACGGATGTCGATCGCGGGAATGACGTCCATGCTGCTTACCTCGATGCCGGCGCGGCCGGCGCGATCGATCCGCGCTCGCGGGCGAGGCGGAGGAAGTTGGCGTACAGCCGCAGCCCGGATGCGCCGGACTTCTCCGGGTGGAACTGCGTCGCGATCACGTTGTCGCGTCCGACCACCGCCGGGAACGTCACGCCCACGTACTCGGTCTGACCGATCACCACCTCGGCATCGCTAGGGACGGGGTGGTAGGAGTGCACGAAGTAGAAGTAGGCGTCCTGCGGAATGCCCTCGAACACCGGATGGTCACGCTCGACGTGCACGGTGTTCCAGCCCATGTGCGGCACGGTCATCCCGTGCGGGAAGCGCACGATGCGCCCGCCGAGGACGCCGAGGCACGGGTGCTCGCCCTCCTCCTCGGACACCTCGAACAGCGCCTGCATGCCCATGCACACGCCGAGGAACGGGCGGCCGGAGGCGATGTAGTCGCGGATCGGGCCGTCCAGGCCGCCCTCGCGCAGGTTCTTCATCGTGTCCGCGGCGGCGCCCACCCCCGGCAGGATCAGCGCGCTCGCGCCGGCGATCGCCCCGGCGTTCGCCGTCACGTCCGCCTCGACCCCCGCATGGGCGACGGCGCGCGCGACACTACGCAGGTTGCCTGCGCCGTAGTCGACGATCACCACGTCCGCCATGACGGCTCGCTCCGCTGGTCAAGAGGGTCCCGAGGCTGGCTGAACTTCCAGTGTACCGTCCCCCTCCCGCGCGCGCTCTCCCCGCTCCCGGCGGTATCCTCCATCCCATGAGCAGCATGAGCACCGAACCCGCGGCCGATCAGCGCAACCTCGAGGCGGCGGGCGCGCGCGTCGAGGAGCTGCGGGCGCAGATCCGCTATCACGACCATCGCTACTACACGCTGCAGCAGCCCGAGATCGGCGACACGCAGTACGACCTGCTGCTGCGCGAACTGCGCGACCTCGAGGAGCGCTTCCCCGACCTCGTCACGCCGGACTCGCCGACGCAGCGCGTGAGCGGCGAGGCGACCGTGGAGTTCGCACCGGTGCAGCACCGCGAGCCGATGCTGTCGCTGGCCAACGTCTTCAACGCCGAGGAACTCGCCGCCTGGCATGCGCGCGCCGTGCGCCGCATCGAGCGCGAGGATCTGCGCTTCGTCTGCGAGCCGAAGATCGACGGCCTCGCGATCTCGCTCGTGTACGAGGGCGGGCGCTTCGTGCAGGGGGCGACGCGCGGCGACGGCTTCCGCGGCGAGGACATCACCGCGAACCTCCGCACGCTGCGCTCGA
>JAQCJS010000222.1 GCA_027592975.1 Chloroflexota bacterium | reverse complement strand
CGGAGTCCGGCACCGGATCCGGGCGGCGGCGGCCGGTGTCGTCCGCGGGGCCCAGCGCCATCCGCTGGCAGCGCAGCCCGCGCACCTCGCCAGCATCGCCCTGCAGCACCGCGAGCGGCGCGGCGAGGTACTCGAACTGGACGCCCTCTTCCACGGCGTGGGTGCGCTCTTCCACGCGGCCCTGCATCTCCGCCTCCGTGCGGCGGTAGACCAGCGTCACCTCGTCCGCGCCCAGTCGGCGCGCGGATCGCACGCAGTCCATGGAGGTGTCGCCACCGCCGACCACGACCACGCGCTTCGGCGCGCCCAGCGGCTCACGCATCGACTCCGGCAGATCGTCCGAAGACAGGTTGGTGCGGATCAGGAAGTTGGTGGCCGTCAGCACCTGCGGGGCGTCCTCGCCCGGGATGCCGAGGCGCGTGCCGGTCTGCGCGCCAATCCCCACGAAGACGGCATCGAACTCCGCCGTGAGCGTGGCCCAGTCCACGTCCTCACCCACGCGGGTGCTGGTCTTCACCTGCACCCCGAGCGCCTCTAGCTCCTGGAACTTGCGATCCACGGAGGGCTTGTTCAGCTTGAAGGTAGGGATGCCGTAGCGCAGCACGCCGCCGGTGCTCGGCCACGCCTCGAAGATCACCACAGCGTGACCGCGCTTCGCGAGGCGCTCCGCAACGGCGATGCCGGCGGGGCCGCTGCCGATCACCGCGACGCGCTTGCCGGTCGGCGGCGCGATCTCCGGCTTCGGCGCGAAGTTGTGGCGCTGCCACTCCGTGACGAACGTCTCCAGCTTGCCGATGGCGACCGGGAGCGCGTTCTTGCCGACCACGCAGTGCCCCTCGCAGAGACGCTCCTGCGGGCAGAGCCGGCCGCACATCTCGGGCAGCTCGCTCGTCTCCCGGAAGACGTTCGCGGCGCCGTCGAAGTCGTTGTTCTCCAGCAGCCAGAACGCCCGCGGGATGTCGTTGTGGACGGGGCACGCCTTCTGGCAGGGCGCGGCGGGGCACTGGATGCACCGCGCGGCCTCCTGCATCGCCACGCCGGGGTCGAAGAGGTTCGTGACCTCGTCCCAGTTGCCGATGCGTGTCTCGGGCTTCTGCTTCGTGGGGCGGTGCGAGGGCGCGGTGAGCCGAGCCTTGCGGTCGATGACCGGACGCTCCGGCTTGGCTGGCTTCTCAGTCTGATCGGGCATGACCGATGTTCTCCGAGGGCACACGCCTCACGGGCCCTGGCCGCGAGGAACCTTTCCCACGATAGGGGGGCAGCGCCTCGCGCTCAATCAGCGTTGCGGAGGGACTACACGTAGCGCCGTAGAAAATACCCCGACATTGCAGCCGTACTCTGCCCACGCGCGCCCATCCCCGCACGGCCTGCCTCCGTCCGGAGCGCCTCGATGAGGCTAGTCCGGGGAGGAGCGCTCATCCGCGGAGAGCACCGCGAACATCGCGTTCGCGATGCCGACCGTGCGCCCGGCGACATCGAACAGCTCCGCGGAGGTGTGCCACGCCCGCCGGCCGCGACGCAGGACGCGCGCGACCACGCGCAACTGGGCGCCGGGCGCCGGGCGCAGCCAGCGGAGATCCATCTGCATGGTCGCGGACATCTGCTCCGGCGGGATCATCGAGTGGATCGCGGCGGCCATCGCGCTGTCGGCGATCATCGTCCACATGCCGCCGTGCAGGACGCCATTCGGGTTGTAGTGGCGCGGGCTGACGTTCAGCGTGATCTCGGCCCACCCCTCCCCCGCCGCCGTGAGCGAGAAGTCGAGGTCATGGAACAACGGCACGGTCATCTTGGCGCGCAGGAGTTCCAGGATCGCAGGGTCGTTCGCGGACGCGGATGGCCCCGTCACGCCGCAGTCCTCATCACCCGGCGTCTCCAGTTCACGATGCCGAGCGTCACGAGGAACATCGCCGCGGCGACCAGCACAATCGCCGCGCTCGCGGCGACGTTCGCGTGGAACGAGATCTGCAGCCCGATCAGCGACGCCGTCAGCGCGAACACGATGCCGAGCAGCATCACCGTGGGCAGCCGCCGCACGACCAGTGACGCCGTCGCCGCAGGGATGATCAGCATCGCGTTGACCAGCACGATGCCGATCGCCTTCAAGGCGACCACCACCGCGACGGCGACCATCACCAGCATCGCGTACTGGAAGAACCTCGTCGCGACCCCCGCTGCGGACGCCATCGCCGGATCGTAGGCCACCAGCAGTTGCTCCCGGTACGTAGCGGCGATGAAGACGAGCAGCGCGGCAGCCAGGAGCGCCGCACCCAGGAGGTCCGAGTTCGAGACGCCCATGATGTTTCCGAAGACGAACGAGAACAGATCGGGCGTGTAGCTGGTGCGCCGCGAGATCACCAGGATGCCGAACGCGAACATCGCAACGAAGGTGATGCCGATAGCGGTGTCGTAGGAGACGCGCGCGCGCTCCCGCGTCCAGCCGATGCCGAGCGCCGTGAGCACGGCCGCCACCAGTGCACCCAGGCTCACGTTCCCGCCGCTGGCAAACGCGACCGCGACGCCCGCCAGCGTCGAGTGGGCCAGTGCGTCCCCGGAGAACGCCAGCCCCTTGTGCACCACGAACGCGCCCACCACGCCCCCCACCACGCTCACCAGCGCCAGCGCGATCAGCGCGCGCTGCATGAACTCGAAGGCGTAGGGCGCCAGGAGCCACTCGATCACGGCGCGTCCTCCCCGCCAGCGGAGGGGAGATGCTCGTCCGCAGCGATGCGGAGCGCCTCGCCGACCGTGCGGATCGTCAGCAGGTGGCGCTGGAACGTCTCCGTCAGGACACGCTCCGTCAGCACCGCCGAGGTGGGCCCGGCCGCGATGATCCGGCGGTTGAGGCACACCGCCTCGTCGCAGGAGGAGGCGACGCACGAGAGGTCGTGCGTGGCGATCAGCACGCTGCGCCCCTCGCCGGCCAGCGCGTCCAGAATCTCCAGCAGGTCATGCTGCACCGCCGCGTCCAGGCCCGCGAACGGCTCGTCCAGCAGCAGCAGTCGCGCCCCGCGGGCGATGGAACGGGCCATCAACACGCGACGACGCTGCCCCCCGGAGAGCGCCCCGACCTGCCGGTGCGTGAACGCCGCGAGGCCCACCCGCTCGATCGCCGCCATCGCCGCCTCGCGATCCTCGTGCGTCCAGCGGGCGAACGGGCGGAAGCCGGTGTAGCGGCCCATCAACACCACATCGAAGACGGACACCGGGAAGGCCCAGTCCACCTCCTCGATCTGAGGCATGTAGGCAATGTCCGCGCGCGCCTCGCGCACGGGACGGCCGAAGGCGAGCACTTCACCCCGGGTGGGCTTCATCAGTCCCATGATCGATTTGAAGAGCGTGGACTTCCCGGCGCCGTTCGGGCCGATCAACCCCATCAGTTCGCCGGTGGGGACGCTGAAGGTGATCCCCTCGATCGCCGGGGGGGCGCCGTCATAGCCAGCCGTCAGGTCACGAACCTCCAGCGCGTACCCGCTGTGCGGATGTTCGGGCGCCAGCGGCTCACGCGCGGGGACGTGAG
>JAQCJS010000221.1 GCA_027592975.1 Chloroflexota bacterium | reverse complement strand
GCCCCGCGCGCTACAGCGCGGACGGCGAGGCATTGGACGGCACCGCCCCACGCGATCTGCACACCTTCCCCGGCCGCCTGGACGGGCGCGAGCAGGTTATCGTCGCGGTCGCCACGCTCACCCTCGGCCGGTGCCGCGCGGAGGGAGCCGTTGGATGCTCGCCCAGCGGCCAGCCGGTCACGCGCTCGCTCCCACAGACAGGACTGCCGCCCGAGGTCGGGCGGCAGCCGTAGCGTCTCGATGCGGGCCAGCGGCGGCCGGCCCCGTGCTACCAGATCCCCAGCGCGAGCTTCACGTCCTCGGACGCCATGGTTCGCGGGTCCCAGGGGGGCTGCCAGACCAGATTCACTTCCACGTCCATCACGCCCGGCATCTGCGCGACCTTGTGGTAGATCATCCCCTGCAGCATCGGCCCCACCGGGCACGCCGGCGAGGTGAGCGTGAGGTCGACCTGCACCAGGCCGTCGTCCTCCACCGTCACGCCGTAGATCAGGCCCAGCTCCAGGATGCTCATGCGGAGTTCGGGATCCTCCACCGTGCGGAGCACCTCGCGCACCGCGTCCTCGGCCGGCGGGCCGGGGTTCGCCGCCTCGGTCACAGCGGTCGCGTCCGTCTCGTCGATCTGCGCCTCAGACATGCTCGGCGCTCCTTTCATCAGTCGTGACAGCGCCGCCTTCACCGGCGAGCGCCTGTTCAAGCGTCTTCCACGCGAGCGATGCGCACTTCACGCGCGCCGGGAACTTCGCGACGCCCAGCAGCGCCTCGATGTCGTCGAAGCCCTCGACGCCGGGGGGCTCCGCAGTCACCATCATCCGCTGAAACGCGTCAATGCCCGCGCGGGCCTCCTGCACGCTCCGGCCCTTCACGTACTCCGTCATCATGCTGGCCGAGGCCTGCGAGATGGAGCAGCCGCGACCGGAGAAGGAGAGATCCGTGATGCGGTCTCCCGCGACTGCCACGTCGATGCGCACCTGGTCGCCGCACAGCGGGTTCGAACCGTCCGCGCTGCACGTGGGTGCCTCGATCCCACCGTGGTTGCGAGGCTGCCGGTAGTGATCCAGCAGGATCTCGCGGTAGAGGTCGTCCAGCAGCGATCCGGAGGTCATGAGCGAACTCCGAAGAAGGCCGAGGTCGCCTCCAGCGCGGAAGCCAGCGCGTCCACCTCGGCCGTCGTGTTGTAGATGTAGAACGAGGCGCGCGCCGTCGCTGGCACGTCCAACGCCGCCATCACCGGCTGCGCGCAGTGGTGGCCCGTGCGGATGGCCACGCCGCGCGTGTCCAGCAGCTGGCCCACGTCGTGCGGGTGCACGCCCTCCAGTTCGAAGGAGACCACGCCCCCGCGCTGCTGCGCGTCCATGGGTCCGAAGATCGAGACGCCGGGGACGTCCGCCAGCCGGCGCAGCGCGTAACCGGTGATCTCGATCTCGTGGCGGCGCACCTCGTCCATGCCGAGCGCGGAGAGGTAGTCCACGGCGGCGCCCAGGCCGATCGCGTCGGCGATGTTCGGCGTACCCGCCTCGAACTTCGCGGGGACGTCCGCCCAGGTGGAGCGTTCCATGGTGACGGTAGAGATCATGTCGCCGCCGCCGAGGAACGGGTTCATCGACTCCAGCACCGGCAGCCGCCCCCACAGCACGCCGATCCCCGTCGGGCCGAGCATCTTGTGCCCGGAGAACGCGAGGAAGTCCGCACCCAGCGTGCGTACGTCCACCGCCAGGTGCGGCACGGACTGCGCGCCATCGATCAGCACCAGAGCGCCGTGCGCCTTCGCCAGCGGGGTGATCTCCTGCAGCGGGACGATGGTGCCCAGGGCGTTCGACATCGCGGTGATGCTCAGGAGCCTGGTCTTCGGCCCGATGATCCGCCGCGCGACCTCCAGGTCGAGCGTGCCGTCCGGCAGCATCGGGATGTACTTCAGCACGATCCCGCGCTCGTCCCTCAGCATCTGCCACGGGACGATGTTGGAGTGGTGCTCGATCTCGGACACCACCACCTCGTCGCCCGGCTGCAAGAACTTGCGTCCCCATCCGTGCGCCACGAGGTTGATCGACTCGGTGGTGTTGCGCGTGAAGATCACCTCACGCGGATCCGTCGCGCCGATGAAGGTCGCGATCCTGGCGCGCGCACCCTCGTACAGCTCGGTGGACTCCACGGACAGCGTGTGGACGCCGCGGTGGATGTTCGCGTTGTGGTCACGGTAGAACCGCGTCAGCTCCGCGATCACCTGCACCGGCTTCTGGCTGGTGGCGGCGTTGTCAAGGTAGATGAGCGGCACGCCCGGAGCGACCTCGCGCTTCAGGATCGGGAAGTCACGGCGGATGCGCGTGATGTCGAATGGCAGGTGTGCGCCCGGCTGGGACTGTGCGGTCAGGGTCACTGCGCCGCCCCCGTTTCGGAAGATGGGCACTCGATGGTCAGGTCGTCACCCTGCCGGGTGACCGGGTACGCCTGCACGCTCTTCACCGCGGGGAGGGACTTCACCTGCCCCGTCTTCGCGTCGAAGGCTGCACCGTGCCGGGGGCACAGGATGCGTCCGTTGCGGATGCGCCCTTCGCCCAGCGGGCCGCCGTCATGCGTGCAGACGTTGTCGATGGCATAGAACTCGCCGTCGATGTTGCTGAGCGCGAGCGACCGTCCACCGCACTCCACCACGCGCACCTCGTTCAGAGGCACGTCGGAGGCCGCGGCCACTCGCTCTTCGCTCATGCAGGTCTCCGCTCACCGCCGCTACAGGTCGGCGTTCATGATCTTTCGCTCGACACGCTCGTGCATGTCCTCCGCCAGCGCCTCGAACGCCGCGTCGTTGAGGACGCTGGCGAAGAAGCCGCCGACCAGGAGCTTGAGCGCCCCGCGCCGGTCGATGCCGCGGCTCTGGAGGTAGAACAGCGCCTCCTGATCCACGGGCCCCACCGTCGCCCCGTGACCGCAGCGGATCACGTCCGACGTCAGGATCTCCAGCACCGGGTCGGAGTCCGCCTTGGCGCGGGCGGAGAGCAGCAGGTTGCGGTTCTCCTGGTTCGCGGCGGATCCGCCCGCCGTCGTCTCCACGCGGGTGATGCCGTAGTACACGGATCGCGAGGCGCCCGCGAGCGCGCTTTTGATCTCCACGTCGGATGTGGACTTCGGCCCCATGTGATCCTGCAACGTCACGAAGTCGAAGTGCTGGTCCGCGTCGCCGAGGGCGATGCCCCGGATCAGCGAGTTCGCGCCCTCGCCCTCGATCAACGCCTCGATGTGCTGCTTCAGCAGATGCCCGCCGATCGCCAGCGAGGCGACCTGCACGTCCGCGCCCCGCGCGAGACGCGACCGCAGCGTCGTGAACTCGTCCGTCTGCGCGCCCCAGTCGCCATCGAAGAGCACGCGCACGCGCGAGTGCTCCGCCGCGACGATCTCCACGACACCCGCCACCAGCAGCGGCGCGTCCGTCGAGCGGTTCTTCACGATGATCGTGACCTCGCTGTTGGCCTCGGCGACCACCAGGAGGCGCGGGTAAATCGCGCCGGCCGTTCCCTGCACGTCCACCGTCACCGGCGT
>JAQCJS010000220.1 GCA_027592975.1 Chloroflexota bacterium | reverse complement strand
GCCACATCCTGACCAACAACCACGTGATCGAAGGGGCGAGCAGCATCCGCGTGTCGCTGGCAGACGGCCGCACGTTCCCGGGAATGCTGGTCGGCGGCGATCCGCAGACGGATCTTGCCGTGATCCGGGTGGACGGGCAGGATCTGCCGCGCGCGGCGCTGGGCGATTCCGATCGGCTGCAGGTGGGTGAGTGGGTGGTCGCGATCGGTCACGCCCTGGGACTGAGCGGCGGGCCGACGGTGACGACCGGGGTGGTGAGCGCGCTGGGTCGCACGGTGCAGGAGCCGGGTGACGGGCCGGGCGGCGGCGGCGGGCCGTTCCTGTTCGGGGTGATCCAGACGGACGCCTCGATCAACCCGGGCAACTCCGGTGGACCGCTGGTCAACCTCGGGGGCGAGGTCGTGGGACTGAACACCCTCGGGGCGGGACGGGCTGGGCCGAACGGCCCACAGGCCGAGGGCATCAGCTTCGCTATCTCCATCAACACCGCGCGGCGGATCGCTGGTGAGCTGATCCAGAACGGCCGCGTCGCCCATCCGTACCTCGGCATCCGCTACGTCGCGCTGACCCCTGCGGTCGCGGCGCAGCTGGGCATCGAGGGCGCGCCCGAGGGGGCGTTGCTGGGCGAGGTGGTCGCTGGCTCGCCGGCCGACCGCGCCGGGCTCCGCGCCGAAGATGTGATCACGAAGGTCGAGGGCGATGCGCTGCGGGGCGAGTCCGCGCTCGCGGAGGCCGTGGACGAGCGCCGTCCCGGCGACACGATCGCCGTCACGGTGCTCCGGGACGGGCAGACGACCGACCTGCGGGTCACGCTGGCCGAGACGCCTCGCTAGCAACGATGCTGCCGGGCGCACGGCTAGCCGAGGTGCTCCACTTCGAGTTCCTCGATCACCTCCACCACGCCCGGCACGCGCGAGGTCACCTCCTCCACCGCCTCCACGTCGTCGATGTCGGCGACGCGGCCGGTGAGGGTGACGATGCCGCGGAACACGCTCACCGCCAGCGCCAGGCCGCTGGTCGCGGCGTCCTCGCGCACCTCCTGCAGGATCGTGTCGCGGATCGCCTCGTCGCCCAGCGTGCCGTCGCTCGACCGTTCGACCTCGATCGAGGACATCGAGGACGGCTGGAAGCCGCCGATCACGCCCGCGCCGTCGCTGACCGGGTCGGTGGGCGGGACGTAGACCACGTCGCCAGCCGAGGCGAGGTCGGGGTCATCGCTCGGGCTGCCGCTCATCGAGGCGGCCTGCATGCTGTCCGAGGATGCCATGGTGACCTGGTCGGTGAAATCCCCGGGATCCAGGGCCTCGGCGTCTTCCAGCCCCGCGTCCGCGCCTTCGAATCCGGCGATCTCCGCCTCGCTCAGGGGGCCGCTGCTGGAGTCCGCGGGGAGGGCGCCGCTCACCTGGACGTTGTCCACGTCCACCCGTCGTGCGCCGCTGACCGCGGCGGTGACGATGTCCCGGGCGGCCTCCCGTTCCTCGGTGGAGTCCACCAGCCCGGAGAGGACGATCGCACCCTCGGAGTCCTCAATGGCGACGAAAATGCCCGCGTCGCCCAGCTCCCGCTCCAGCCGTTCCGACAGTGACGAGCGCTCTTGCATCGGGATCCTCCTGGCGTTGGGGCGCGGGCCGGGTGCGGTCGCGCGCTGGAGCAGCGTGCGCCTCGGTGAATGCGAGGCGCATCACACGGCCGGGAGCGCTGTGGCAACGGCGGGTCAACCGCGCGAAATCTTCCCCGGGCGCGCCCCGCCGGGTGGCGCAGTCCCCCGAAGTTGCATTGGGGTCTATCATCCGCACGCCTGAGACGGTGGACGGTCGAGGCGGGGTCGCGACGCAGTCGCGCACCCTCGACGTGCGGAGGCTCGTGAGAGCCTCGAATAGTCTGGAGGAGAGTTCGTGACTGCCGCACAAAAAGCGATCCCGGTTCCTGACGAGCAGAACGCCCCCTACTGGGAGGGCGCGAAGGAGCACAAGCTGGTACTCCAGCACTGCTCCGGCTGCGGCCTGGTCAGCGCGCGCCCGCGCGTGATCTGCCCGCGCTGCCACACAGAAGAGTTCGAGTGGAAGCAGGTCAGCGGCAAGGGGATCATCCACTCCTACACGATCGTCCACCAGACGACGGCGGCCGGGTTCCAGGACGAGGTGCCGTACGTGGTCTGCCACGCGGTGATCGATGAGGAACCGACCTGCTACGTCACGGCGAACCTACTGGTCGACCCCAGCCAGTACGACCGGCTGACGATCAGCCTGCCCGTGGTCATCGACTTCGAGGATCGCGGCAACGGCGTGGTCGTACCGCAGTGGCGATTGGCGTAGGTGGGATATGGCATACAACGCAGCGAATGAAGTCGCGATCGTCGGCATCGGCCGGACGAAGATGTCCCGCCGCGGCGACCGCGCCATTGGCGCGCTTGCGGTGGAGGCATCGCTCTCCGCGATCGCGGACGCCGGCCTGACGCTCCGCGACATCGATGGACTGAGCACCTATCCGGAGAGCACGGGCCCGGGCGTGGGCCCGGTGCCGGGCGTCAGTTCTTCGGGCCTCCAGTGGATGGTGCAGGGGCTCGGCATCGAGCAGATCAACTGGTGGTCGAACGGCGGCGGCAACATCTCCACCGCGATCGGCACGGCGGCGATGGCGATCGCGACCGGCATGTGCAACTACGTGCTGGTGTGGCGCTCCATGTACCAGCCGCGCAGCGGGGCCTTCGGCTCCGGCACGCGTGGATCGTCCGGCAACGGCGGCCCGCGCGAGGCGCCGAAGGCCGCCGGCGGGAACGCCTACCAGGCGCCCTACGGCATGGGCGACGCGCCGACGCACTTCGCGGCGGCGTACATGCGGTACATGAAGATGTACGGGGCGCGTCGTGAGCACATGGCGGCGTACGCGCTGTCCTGCCGCGCGAACGCGAATAAGAACCCGTACTCCATGTTCTACGACCAGCCCATGTCCTTCGAGGACTACATGAACTGCCGCATGATCGCGGATCCGCTGTGCCTGTTCGACTGCGACATGCCGGTGGACGGTGCGGCGGCGATCGTGCTGACCAGCGCGGACCGTGCGAAGGACGGGCCGAAGCCCCCGGCCTACATCACGGCCCTGGGTTCCGGTGGCTTCAACTGGAAGAACCGCCCGCCCGAGGAGTGGCAGAACGACACGGCCCGCAACCTGAGCCGCACGCTCTGGGCCTCCACCTACATGACGGCGAAGGACATTGACGGCTGCCAGCTGTACGACGGCTTCTCGCCGGACATCTACTGGTGGCTGGAGGAGATGAACTTCTGCGGCCGCGGTGAGGCGTTCGAGTACATCCAGAACGGCCGCATCGCCCTGGGTGGCGAGCTGCCGATCAACACGTTCGGTGGCCAGGTCTCGGAGGGCCGTCTCCACGGCATCGCCCACTGGTACGAGGGCGTGAAGCAGATCCGTCACGAGGCCGACGACAAGCCCGGCGACGGCGCCCGCAACATCGTCCACAACGGCCGTCCGGCGGAGAACATCCTCGTCTGCACCGGCATGCTCGGTCACGGCGTGGGCGTCATCCAGAGCGA
>JAQCJS010000219.1 GCA_027592975.1 Chloroflexota bacterium | reverse complement strand
CCTCCGCGTGGACGGCGGCGGCGGCGGACGCGGCACTCAACCCGGAGTCGACCAGGGCGGCCATGCGGCGGATCACAGCCAGATCCCCCTCGCCGTACAGCCGGCGGCCGGTCTTCGTGCGAGGGGGCTCCGGGACGCCGTACCGGCGCTCCCACGTGCGGAGGCGATCCTCAGACACGCCGGTGGCCAGGGCGGCGGCGCGGACGGTGTATTCCATGGCGGAATCGTATAAGTTTGCCGAATCTTCGTCAATGCACTTGTCAATCATCGTCACCGTGACGAAGATAGAACTACCGCCCCGCGCGACCGGCCGCTCCCAACCGGGGAGCACGCAGCGCGGCGGGAGAAGAGAGAGCAGCCATGCTGGTCGCAATCACGGGTTCTACCGGGCTCATCGGCTCCGCACTCCGGGGTGCGCTGGAGGCCGCAGGTCACGAGGTGCGCGCGCTGAAGCGCGGCACTGCCGCGGCCGGAGGCCACTACGACGTGGCCACGGGATGGGTCGCGCCGAACGCGCTCGCCGGCGCGGACGCGCTGGTTCACCTCGCGGGCGCGTCCATCGGCACGGCGCGCTGGACGGAGGCGCGCCGGGCGGAGATCGTCTCGAGCCGCCTCGACTCCACGCGGCTGCTGGTGGACGCGATGGCGGGGATGGAGCAGAAGCCGCGGGTGCTCATGGTCGCGTCCGCCATCGGCTACTACGGCGACGCCGGCGACCGCGTGCTGGACGAGGCTGCACCGCTGGGCGGCGGCTTCCTGGCCGGACTGGTGCAGGACTGGGAGTCGGAAGCCCGCCGCGCGGAGGCCCTGGGCGTGCGCGTGGTGTCGCCCCGCTTCGGCATCGTCCTGTCGAAGGATGGTGGCGCGCTGCCCCAGATGACGCTGCCGTTCCAGTTCGGGGCGGGCGGCCCGCTGGGCAGCGGCCGCCAGTGGACGTCCTGGGTCGCGCTGGACGACGTGACGGGCGCCTTGACCCTGCTGCTGCAGGACGAGTCCGCCAGCGGCCCGGTGAACATCGTCGCTCCGGCACCGGAGACCAACCGCGTCTTCGCGAAGACGCTGGGGAAGGTGATGCGCCGCCCGGCGCTCGCCCCGGCTCCGGCGTTCGCGCTGCGGCTGGTGCTGGGCAAGGGCCGCGCCGACGAGCTGCTGCTGGGCAGCCAGCGCGTGGAGCCGAAGCGGCTGCGTGAGCTGGGCTATGCCTTCCGCCACCCCGAGCTGGAGGGTGCCCTGCGCGCGACGCTGCACCCCGGTACCACTCTCGCCTCCTCGCAGTCCACGGAGATCGCCCGATGAGCGTCCACCGCTTCGACACCACCTCCGTCCTGCCGATCCCGCGCGAGGAGGCGTGGCGGTTCTTCTCCGACCCGCGCAACCTCGCCGCGATCACGCCCCCGGAGATGGGCTTCCTGATCACCGGCGAGGTGCCAGAGCGCGTTTACGCCGGCCTGATGATTACCTACCGCGTCCGACCGATGCTCAACATCCCGGTGACGTGGGTGACGGAGATCACCAGCGTGGTAGAGGGCGACCGCTTCGTGGACGAGCAGCGCGTTGGGCCGTACTCCATGTGGCACCACGAGCACCACTTCCAAGAGGTGCCGGGCGGCACGGAGATGCGCGACATCATCCACTACGCGGTGCCCGGCGGCCCCCTGGGCGATCTGATCAACCACTACGTCGTCGCGCGGAAGGTCGCGGAGATCTTCGCCCACCGCCGCCGCGTCCTGGACGCGCGCTTCGGATCGATGGAAGCCCCTGCGATTCGATCGATCGTCGGCTAGACCAACCACTGCCCACCACAACGCGGTGCGGGCCTCGTGCCCGCAGAACGGCGCGGAGACGAAGAGCTGCGCGAGGATCACCGCGCCGGTCGTGAACGGCACCTCGATCCCGGCGCTCGAGAGCCAGTCGCCGAAGATGCCACGACGCCCGAACGCGACGAGCAGGCCGACGCCCGCGACGGTGGGCGGCAGCACCATGGGCACCTCCACCAGCACGGTCAGGAAGCTGTGCCCTGGGAACCTCGTCCGCGCAAGGAGGTAGGCCGCGGGCACGCCGAGCACCAGCGCGATGATCAGCGTGATGGTGCTGGTGATCAGCGACAGCCGGAGCGCCTGCAGCACGAACGGCGTGCCGAGGCGCGCCCACAGGTCGCCGTCCCCCGCTGCCCGGAGCACCAGCGCGACCAGCGGGAGCAGCACGAACACCGCGAACAGCAGCGAGGGCGCCGCGAACGGCAGCACGAGCGAGTGGGTGCCTCGCGGCGAGCGCTGCGCGACGGCGATGCGGTGCAGGTCGTTCATCGTCCGGCCAGTATCCGCCGTCGCGCCCCTAGCCACCGTGGGCCCGGTGCGGCACCGCCGTCAGCGCGCGGCTTCGAAGCCAGCGGCCTGCAGCGCGCGCTGGCCCTCCGGGCCGACCAAGAACGCCACGAACGCCTTCGCGGCGACCTGGTTCTTCGAGGCCGCGACGACGCCCACCGGGTAGATGGCGATCACGTTGGCCGCGGCCGGCACCTCGAGGATCTTCACCCTCTCGCCGGAGACCTTCGCATCCGTCCGGTACACCACGCCCGCGTCCGCCTCGCCCAGTTCGACCTTCGTGAGGACGGCGCGGACGTTCGCCTCGTTCGACACGACGTTCTTGAGCGTGGCCTCCTTGAACGCCGCGCCGTACGCCGGGTCTGCTGAGAGCCTGTCGATGATCTGGCGCGAGTAGTTGCCGATCGGCACCTCCGGCCCGGCGAGGACGACCTTCGCCCCGGGCTTCGCGAGGTCTTTCGGGGACACGATGCCGGCGCGGTTGGCCGCGGGGACGACGATCACCGGGTGGTTGCGCGCGAACGGCACAGGCGCGCCAGCGATGAGCTGCCTGTCCGTGACCTTCTTCATGTTCGCCTCGTCAGCGCTCGCGAAGACGTCCACCGGGACGCCCTGCTCGATCTGCGCGGCGAGCGCGCTGGAGGCGGCGAAGCTGAACTCCACGGTCACGCCGGGGTTCGCCTGCTGGAACGCCGCGCCGATCGTCCTGTAGACCTCTGTCAGCGAGGACGCCGCGAGGACCGTCACGCGGCCCGCGGCCGGACCCGGGGCATCCGTGCCGCCATCACCGGACAAAGCGGTGCCGGCAGGCGCGGGCCCGCCGCCGGAACAACTCGCAAGCAGCACCAGCAGGAGTGGGAACGCCAGTCCTCGGGCCCATCCGTGCCGCACGTCCCGCATGGACTCGCCCCGCCTTCTTCACCGGTAGCATCGTATCGCCCGGCACCCGCACTGGCCTCGCCGCTGTCGCACGGGAGCAGCGCATCCCAGATGATGCGCGTGGAGGACGCACCCATGACGCCCGAGGAAGCCGCGACGAGACTGCGACCGACCCCCGCGGAGGCGTTCGCCGCCTTCGCCGCACTGGTGCTGGCGAACCGCGCGCAGGTGGAACGCCTGCGCACCGCCCTGCCGGCGGCCGACTTCTGGCAGGATCGCGCGCCCGGCTTCCGCCCCGGCGCGCGCGAGGCGGACGAGGTGGTTCGGCTGGCGCAACTGGCGCGCCCGGACGA
>JAQCJS010000218.1 GCA_027592975.1 Chloroflexota bacterium | reverse complement strand
ACGATGGTCACCGGGCGCGACCCGAACTGGGGGCGTGTGATGATGGCGGCGGGCCGCTCCGGCGCCCGCTTCGACCAGCGTGCCGCAAGCGTGTGGATCGGCGCGCACTGCGTGCTGGATCAGGGTCAGCCGACCGCGGTGGATCTGAAGCTCGTCTCCGCTGCGATGGCCGGCGAGGAGGTTCAGTTGCGCGTGCACCTGGGCGCAGGCACGGCGAGCGCGGTCGCGTGGGGCTGCAACCTGACCAACGAGTACGTGAGCATCAACGCGGACTACACCACCTAACCCGCCGGAGGGTGACCGATCCATGAACGAGACCGTCCCGGCCACCGTCATCAAGATCGGCGGCTCCACCCTCGGCGCGCAGGACACCTCTCTGCAGGACATCGTTGAACTGCACCGCGAAGGGCTGCGGCCCGTGGTGGTGCACGGCGGCGGCGCCATGATCAGCGACTGGCTGAAGCGCCTGGAGATCGAGTCGCACTTCGTGGACGGCCTGCGCTCCACCAGTCCGGCGGCGATGCAGGTGGTGCTGGGCGTGCTGCGTGGCGTGGTGAACACCCAGCTGGTCGGCGAGATCATCGCGCTCGGCGGGCGCGCCGTTGGGCTGTCCGGCGTGGACGGTGCCATCGTGCAAGCGGAGCAGTACGACGAGCGCCTGGGTCTGGTCGGCCGCATCACCGGGGCGGACGCAGAGATCCTGATGTCGCTGCTGGACGCGGGCGTGATCCCAGTGATCGCGCCGATCGCGCTCGAGGCGCCCTCGCAGCCGCTGAACATCAACGCAGACACCATGGCCGGCGAGATCGCGCGCGCGCTGAACGCGGCGCAGCTGATCTTCCTCACGGACGTGGATGGGCTGATGGACGGCACCGGCGCAGTGGTGGAGGAGCTGGACGCGGAACGCGCCGAGGCTCTCCGCGCGGAAGGTGTCCTGTCGGGGGGTATGATCCCCAAGATCGACGCGTGCTTCCGGGCGGCGGAAGTAGGCGTGGCGACGTTCATTGCGAACGGTACACAGCCTCATACGATCCACCGGCTCGTTTCCGGTGAGCAAATCGGGACGAGAATCGGGGGGTGACGCATGGGGTTCTTTGACGATCGGGGCGACCTGGGGCCTCCGCCTGAGCCGTTCCGCTTCGGAACGTCCGAGGGCGGCCGGCAGTCCCTGCCGTTCCGCTGGCTGGGCCTCGGCGCGCTGGTGCTGGTCGCCTACCTGGCGATCAACGTCCTCAAGACGATCTACGTCGACCTGCTGTGGTTCGACTCCGTCGGGTTCACCAGCGTGTACCGCACAGAGCTGACCGCGCGCATCCTTCTGTTCTTCGCGGGTGCCCTGGTCGCGGTGGCGGTGGTGGGCGGCAACATCCTCATCGCGCGACGCTTCGCCCCCGTGGGGATCGAGGAATCGTTCATCGAGGAGGTGAACCCGGAGGCGATCCGCCGCATGGTGGCCGTGCTGCTGGTCGCGGGGACGCTGTTCTTCGGACTGATCTTCGGCACCGCGGCGGCGGGCGGCTGGGACACGCTGCTCTCGTGGATGAACGCCCAGCCGTTCGGCCAGACGGATGCGCAGTTCGACCGCGATATCGCGTTCTACGCGTTCACGCTCCCGGCGTTCCAGTTCCTGCAGCAGTGGGTGCTCAGCCTGCTCTTCGTGGCCGCGCTCGCCTCGGCCGGCGTCTACGGCCTGGCGATCGCGCTCCAGCGCTTCGAGTTGAACATCTCGCAGGCAATGCGAGTCCACCTGTCGCTGGTCGCCGGCGCGATCTTCCTGGCGATCGCCGCGAACAGCATGCTGAACGTGTACGACCTGGTGAACGCCGCCGGCGGCATCGTCTACGGGGCAACCTACACGGACGTGAACGCCCGGCTCCCCGTGCGCTACATCCTGGTGGCGCTGGCGCTCTTTGCGGCCGTCGCCACAATCCTGAACCCGTTCCTGTCCGCGCAGGGGTTCCGAGGCCCGCTCTTCGCGATCGGCCTGTGGGGCTTCGCCGGCCTCGTCGGCGGCGTCATCTACCCTTCCATCGTGCAGTCCGTGACCGTTGATCCCAACGAGCGCCTGCGCGAGGCACCGTTCATCGAGCGCAACATCAAGGCGACGCGGTACGCCTACGGCCTGGATCAGGTCGATCAGACCGGGTTCCCGGCGGAGCAGTCGGTGAAGCAGGCGGATCTGGACGCCAGCCCGGACACGCTGGCGAACATCCGCGTGCTGGACCCGATCCCGCTGCGCGACACGTTCAACCAGATCCAGGCGATCCGCCAGTTCTACACGTTCCATGACGTGGACATGGATCGGTACGTCATTGACGGCAAGACGCGGCAGGTGATGCTGTCAGCGCGCGAGCTTGACGCGTCCCGCGCCGACGGCGTGAACTGGACGCGTGAACGCCTGCAGCTGACCCACGGCTACGGCGCTGTCATCGCCCCCGTGAACGAGGTGCAGGCTGAAGGCCTGCCCCGCCTGATCACCTCCGAGATCCCGCCGAAGAGCGACGTCATCCCGATCAGCGAGGCCGGGGCGCGCATCTACTTCGGTGAGCGCACCAGGCAGTACGTGGTGGGGCGCTCCAGCGAGCCGCAGTTCGACTACCCGCTGGGCAACGGCAACGCCTCCACGTCCTACGAAGAGGACCGGGGCATCCAGCTCAACTCACTCCTGCGGCGCGCCATGCTGGCGTGGCAGTTGGGAGACGTCAACCTGCTGATCTCCGGCCAGATCACCAGCGACTCACGGCTGCTGATGAACCGGCAGATCCAGCAGCGCATCCGGGAGATCGCCCCGTTCCTGCGGCTGGACTCGGATCCGTACATGGTGGTGCTGGACGGCCAGATCAACTGGATGCAGACGGCGTACACCACGTCGTCGCGGTTCCCCTACTCGCAGCCCAGCGGCGTACTGGGATCCGCGAACTACGTACGTAAGAGCGTGCAGATCACGACCAACGCGCAGACCGGCGACATGCACTTCTACATGGTGGACGAGCAGGATCCGGTCATCCAGACGTGGGCGCGAATCTTCCCGGATCTCTTCGAACCATCCGCGGCGATGCCGGCAGAGGTGCGCGCGCACATGCGCTACCCGCTGGATCTGTTCAAGCTGCAGTCGCTCCTCTACCTGCGCTACCACATCACCGACCCGAGCGTGTTCTTCATCGGCGAGGACGTGTGGAACATCCCGATCGAGAAGCGGGACAACAAGGAACAGCCGATCGAGCCGTACTACGTGACCATGGCGCTCCCGGGAGAGCCGCGCGTCAACGGCCAGGAGCAGCTGGAATTCATCCTGATCATGCCGTTCACGCCGCGGAACCGGCAGAACACCGTCGCGTGGCTCGCGGGCCGTTCGGACGGCGAGCACTTCGGGAAGCTGCGGGCCTACCGGTTCCCCACAGAGGATCTGGTCTATGGCCCCCAGCAGATCGAGGCGCGGATCGATCAGAACCCGCTGATCTCGCAGCAGATCACGCTGTGGAACCAGTCCGGCTCCTCCGTGCTGCGCGGGAACCTGCTGATGATCCCCATCGGCACGTCGTTCCTGTTCGTGCAGCCGGTCT
>JAQCJS010000217.1 GCA_027592975.1 Chloroflexota bacterium | reverse complement strand
ATCGAGGGCGGCATCGTCGGGATCGCCATGGGCGGCACCCCGAGACCGGGGGCGAGGCTGCTCAACGATGGGGCGCCCAGGCTCAGGTTCACGCTGAACGGCGGCACCGCGATCGCGCCGATGGCGATCGGCAAATCGCGCACGGCGGAGTTCACGTTCAACGCCTTCAGCGCCGGTAGCACGGGGGTCATGGACACCGCGAGGCCGTCGAGCTTGGGCAGCGGGAGCGGCACGGGGGCGTTGAGCGGCGTCAACTGCGTCTTCAGCGCCTCAGCGGCCTGCTTCGCGGCGCCGGCCGTCTGTGGCGCGGTCGCGGGCGTGGGGGTCGCCTGCTTCGACGCGCCGCTGCACGCCGCACCCGCGAGGACGATCGCGGCGGCGCTGACCACGATCGCCGCATCACGGGTGACGCGTACGAGGTGGGAGCGGCGGCTGTTCGGGGGTCGGTTCGTGAGGAATCGCATGGTGGTCTCCTCTTACTTCGCCAGCGACTGCGCCAGCAGTCGCGCCGATTCGTAGGCCTGCCGGGCCGCGCCCTGTGCCAGGCGCGCCTCGTCCAGCAGGGCGATGAGCGTGCGCGGGTCACCGGAGGGCGACTGGCACGCGGCCTGCGCTTTGCCGAGGGTCGTCAGGAAGGTGTCCAGGGTGGTCGCGGACTTCGCGAAGCCGTCCTTCAACGACTGCAGGCGCGCCTGGTCGGCGGCATCGGCACCGGTGCCCGTCAGGCTGCCCTGTGCCGTCCGGATCTCGGCGCGTGCGGCCTCTGCCTCGGTCTTCGCGGTGGCGAGGGCGCTCCCCGCCTCCTGGCAGACGCGCGCCGGCGTCCACGTCCCGGCGGCGGCGTCCACGCTCGCGGCGACCTCGCGCCAGGTGGCCTCGAAGCCCATGTAGGCGGCGGCGAAGTCCGTCTCGTTGCCCGCGTTGGCGGCCGCCCGCAGATCCGCCTCCAGCTTCGCGCGCGACGCGTCGAGCCGGGAGAGGAGTTCGTCCGCGGTCATCACGGACGAGTTGGACGCCTTGAGCGCGGCCAACTCGTTCCGCGCGAGGCCGATCGTGTTCCTTGCCTGTCCCACGTAGGCGTCGACCGTCTTCATGGCGAGGCGCACGCGGATCTCGACGGCCGCCTGCTTCGCCGGGGAGTTCGCCGTGCGTGCCGCGGACACGCGCCGATCGACCTCCTTCAGCATCTCGTCGAACTGCTTGCCGATCTCCTGGAGGCTGGCGGCGCCGAGTGCCGTGCGCTCCGTGCGGAACAGCTCGGCGTCGGCCTGGATCTGCGCCTTCGCCCCCTCGATCCGCGAGGCGAGCTCCGCCTCCACGAGGCGGGTGACCTCCGCCTTCGCCTCGCCGATGCGCTGGTCGATGTACGGCTGCAGTGCGGCCTGGAACTCGCCCTGCTGCTCCGGCCCGTAGCTCTTGGCCAGGTTCGTCGCGTAGACGTTGATCTCCGAACGCAGCCGGGCCTCCACGACCCCGCGGTGCCGATCCGCGATCGCCTGGCCCTCCGCGCGCAGATCCGCCTCGATCTTCACGCGCCGCGGCTCGACGAGCTGGTCGATGTCCGCGCGGATCTTGTCCTCGATCGCCTGGACGCTCAGCTGGATGGGGCCTCCCAGTGCCTCGGACAGGGCGCCGTACTTCGACTCCATGTCCGTGTTCACCTGCAGCAGGCCGGAGGTCAGCGCGACGGCCTGGTCCACGGTGGGCGCGGAGCAGATCGCGGCAAGGATGTCCATGCCACGCTTGCGGAACTCCTCCGGGTTCGGCAGCGCGTAGCGCACACCCGCCCTGTCCAGGGCTGCCTGCACGGACGGCTGCCGTGCGGCCGTGCCATCGATCGCCGCGAACATCTCCTCCGTGCGCCACCTGGTGGTGAGGCAGACCGCCTGCACCAACTCGGCCTGCGTCAGCGCAGCGCGGGCGGCGGCGGGGACGATGATGCCGAGCTGCGGCGGGGCGGAGGGCTGCTGCGCGCGGCCGTCCCGTGGCGCGAACAGCGTCGCACCCAGGAGAACCGCCGCGATCACAAGGCGCAGGGTGGTGTGGCGCATGGACGAACTCCCGGTCGCGACCGGCGCGTGGTGCGTCAGTCTTCCGGATCCATCGTCGCGCGCACATGCAGGACAACTACCGCCGATCGTCCCGTCCCGGGCGGGACGATCGGACACCGTGCCCCGCTACCCCGCAGGTTCCGTCCAGGACGGGGCGCGCCGCTCGATGAAGGCGCGCATGCCCTCCCGCGTGTCGTCCGTGGTGGAGGCGCGCTCGCGGAGCCGCTGCTCCCAGACCACCGCGGCGGCCGTCGCCTCGAACGTCTTGAGGTAGTTGAGCTTGGTCGCCTGCACCGCGGTTGGGGGATGCCGGGCGATACGCTCCGCCATGCGGATCGCGGCCGCCATCACCTCGTCATCCGGCACCACGGCGTTGATCAGGCCGCCCTGCAGCGCGCGCTCCGCGGAGACGTTGTCGCCGGTGTAGAGGAGTTCCGAGAGGAACGCGCGAGAAAGTCCTTCGAGCGCGAATGGGACGGTGCGGGAGATCGTCCCGCGTGCGACCTCGGGCATGCCGAACTGTGCGCTCTGGCCGGCGATGCGGATGTCGCACCGCGTGGCGACGAGGTTGAGCCCGGCGCCGAGGCAGTAGCCGTTGATCGCCGCGATCATCGGCTTGATCAGGTCGGGCGTGCCGTGCTCGTTCAGCGGGGTGGGAGCATGCGCCGCCTCCAGCGGGCCGGTGCCGCCTGCCCACTCCTTCACGTCCGCGCCCGCGCAGAACGCGCGCCCCGCACCGGTGATGATGACGACGCGCACACGCTCGTCGCGCTCGGCCCGCACCAGCGCCTCGTCGAACTCCGCGCGCATCTGCGCGCCGAAGGCGTTCAGACGGTCTGGCCGGTCCAGGGTGACCACGGCGATCTGGTCGGTGTAGTGCTCGTAACGGATGTAGTCCATGGGTGCTCTCCCGGCGGGCTTGATGCGTTCCGTCCGATCATGGGGGAGCACGTCAACGCGGCTGGCTAATGGACGACGCGGACTCAGGTGGTACCCTCGCGCGGGTTCGCAGGGAGGACGCGCAGATGGCCGAGCCGTGGCAGCACTTTTACCAGTCTCAGCGGCTGCGCCTGGCCTACTGGGTCTGGGGCGACGCGGACAAGCCGCCGTTGCTTCTGGTTCACGGGATGCGCGACCACTCCCGCTCCTGGGACCGCATCGCGGAGGCGTTCTGCGACCGCTACCGCGTGGTCGCGTGCGACCTGCGCGGCCACGGCGACTCCGAGTGGTCCAGGGGCTCTCACTACGAGGTTCCGGAGTTCATGCTGGACCTGGTCACGCTGATTGATCTGCTGGGCGGCAAGGTGGACGTAGTCGCCCACTCTATGGGCGGCCGCGCCACGCTGGTGACCGCGGGCGTCTTCCCGGACCGCTTCGGACGCATCGTGGCGATCGAGGGCACGGGCGGGCGCTTCCGTGCGCCAGCGCCGCCCCGAGACCCGGAGCGGATGCACGCGTGGGCGCAGCGCACGCGCGGGATGGAGCGGCGGGAGCCTCGCGTCTACCGTTCGTTCG
>JAQCJS010000216.1 GCA_027592975.1 Chloroflexota bacterium | reverse complement strand
CCCTGCTCCGCGCAGAGGCGGCGGAACTCCGCGCCGTCCACGCCATCAAGCGTGAAGAAGACCAGGTTCGTGTCCGTGCCCGCGGGATCCATGGTCACATGCGGCATCTCCGCGATCGCGGAGGCGAGCCGCTTCGCGTTCGCGTGGTCGTCTGCGAGGCGTTCGATGTGGTGCTCCAGCGCGTACAGCGCGCCGGCCGCGATGATGCCCGACTGACGCATCGACCCGCCGACCAGCCGCCGGTTCAGCCGGGCGCGATCGATGAACTCGCGCGGGCCGGTGATGACGGAGCCGACGGGCGCGCCGAGCCCCTTCGAAAAGCAGAAGTCGACGGTGTCAGCGCTGGCGACCAGCGACTTCGCGTCCGTCTCCAGCGCGACCGCCGCGTTGAAGATACGCGCGCCGTCCACGTGCACCTGCACGCCCGCCGCGTGCGCCGCATCGGCGACGGCGTTCGTGTCGCTCGCCGCGATCGCCGCGCCGCCGCAGCGGTTGTGCGTGTTCTCCAGGCAGACCACCTGCGTGCGCGGCCAGGAGGCGCGGATGGTCGCGGTCACCTCCGCGGGGTCAATCTGACCGCGGACGCCGTTGTGCACGGCGCGGATGGACAGGCCGCCCAGCGCCGTGGAGCCCATCCCTTCGTGGTTCATGATGTGCGACTCGTGGCCCACGATCGCCTCGTCCCCGCGGCCGCAGTAGGTGAGCAGCGTCACCAGGTTGCCCATGGTTCCGCTGGGGACGAAGAGGCCCGCCTCCTTGCCGACGGCCTCGGCGGACCGCTCCTCCAGGAGCCTGACCGTGGGGTCATCCCCCAGCAGGTCGTCGCCGACTTCCGCGCGCGCCATTGCCTGGCGCATGCCCTCGGACGGGCGGGTGACGGTGTCGGATCGAAGATCGATGACGCGGAGCATACGCCGCTCCCCACGCGCCCGGCCACAGGGCGGGGACGCGATGCACTTCCGTCAGCGTTGACTGGTCGAAGGGTAGCAGAGGCCCCGGCCACGTTCTTCCGAACGCCACCGGGCGGCTAGCGCGAGCGCTCCCAGATCGTCTCGTAGCCCTCGCCGCCGCGGATCGCGGCGACCACGTCTGCGCGCTCCAGCCGTTGCCCCTCGCGGAACGCCGACTCCGCCGCGCGCCGCGAGGCCTCCCCGCCGATCGAGACCACGCGGTCTTCGATGAAGCGCCAGACGCCCACTTCGCGCATGACGGCGATCTGGCGCGGCCACTGGAAGACGGTGATCCGGTCGGGAGGCGGCACGTCGGGGCGCTGCTGGCGCATGAACCGGTAGCGCTCCTCCGCGGAGTTCACCGGCGGCACCATGCTGATGAAGGGGCGCCCCTCGCCGTCGGGACGCGTGTCGACGAGGAGACGCTGCTCGATCATCGCGAAGCGCACGACGAAGACGTCCGCCTCCGCGATCACCCGCCGGATTGTCTCGATGTCGATGTCCATGGGCGACAGTCTAGCGCAGCGCGCTCGGCGGAATGCGGAGGTTCGCCCGCAGCGCCGCGGGTTCCACGCCCTAACGTACCTGGTACGTGCGGTCGAGGTACGGGATGTGGATGAGCCCGGCCATCTGCATGCCCAGCACCATCAGGACCACACCCCCCACGCGTGTGAGCAAATCGCCCTGCCCGGCCGCCAGATCACCCAGGAAGCCCGCGGACGCCCCGGCGACCGCGAAGACCAGCGTGAACCCCACCACGAACGCAACCGCGTGGCCGAAGACGCGGACACGGCTGCGCCGCACGGCCGCCGCGTCCGTCCCCTGCTCCAGCACGGCCTCGCCCGCGATGTTCACCAGGTAGGCGGGCACCAGCGGCAGCACGCACGGCGAGAGGAAGGAGACGACGCCGCCGAAGAAGGCCACGCCGGGCCCGAACCAGCTGTTGATGCTGCCGCTCAACTGCGCCTCGGCCGTCGCAGTGCCCTCGAAGACGAAGCCGAAGCGCTGGAAGTACGCGTTGAGGCGCGTGAACTCGCCCAGGAACATCAGCGCGCCGATCACGATGAAGAACACGCCGCTCGCGATCATCAGCTTCGGCAGGTACGGGTTCAGGCGGCGCATCCGCGGCGCCAGCCAGCCGAAGAACACGCCGAACGCGAGGAACCACATGCCGAGGCCCAGCGAGTAGAACGTCAGCAAGACGGCGCCCTGCAGCGCCTGTCCGGTCGCCGCCGCCAGCGTCAGCACCACGCCGAGGATCGGCCCGATGCACGGCGACCACGCCAGCGAGAACGCCGCACCGATCGCGAAGGACCGCGGCATCCCTTCCGAGACGATCCGGCGCAACCCACGCTGGGGCGTCTTCGGCGGGACGGGGGCGGTGGTCGTCATCCGTTACTCATCGATCCCGAGGAGCCGACGACGGGCGGTGTCGTACCGCTCCTTCGCCCGGGCCTCGCGGTTCAGCAGCCCCTTGATCTGCTCAGGGGGCAGGCGTTGTCCATCCAGCAGGAGCGAGTGCACACCGGCCAGCTGCCTCTGCCACTGGTCGTACGCCTCTCGGTACGCCTGCTTCGGGTCAGCGTTCGCGGCGGCCGGGGGCGTCTCGGGATCGTCGACCATGTTTCCAGTGTAGCCCCGCCCTCGCTCGGGCGATCACCTCGACCCACAGCGAGGCGCCAGCGGACCAGCGTCACCGGCGTCGGGCCGCTGAAGCCGCCGGGGAACGCCGCCACGAACTCATCGCGCAGGAACGCGGGGCCGTCGACCAGCAGCAGGTGGAACCTCCCCGCCGCATCCTGCACCCACGCCGCCCAGCCTCCTGCCGCGCGCCCGGCAGCCTCCAACTGGCCGGCGCTCCCGCCGAGCAGGATCGCGAGCGCCTCGCCGATGGGGGCGTCGTTGTGGCTGTCGGAGTCGCGGTCGAGGTGGGCGTCTCGGTCGGCCCCGGCGTGGGGTTGGGCTCGATCTGCGTGCTGCCGGTGTGCGAGCCCGTCAGCAGGGCGAACGCCGATGCCGAAGCGGACGCCGGAAGCGCGACGCCCGAGACCGCCACGATCAGGAGCACCGCGCGCGCAGACCGCACCGGTCAGCACCTGCGCGATCCGGCGCGGCAAGCGACGAGGAGACGGCGGATCGGGAGCCGCATGCTCACCAGCCCCGCAGGCGAGCGCCCTGGTCCGTGTCGTGGAAGAGGGTGCGGCGACCAGCTCGGACGAGTCGTGACGCGAAAGCCTGACCCCGCAGATCTGCTCGTCCCGACCGGCAACCGGCGTGCTCGCGTGGGGGCGCAACTGGCCCGCGGTGCCCGGACAGCCTCGTCGCGGACTTCCCAAGGTGAGCCTGCTCGGCCCCCACGGCCCGCTCCTGCTCAATCAGGAAGGCCTCCAGGGCCTTGGCAGGTGGATCCATCAGGTCTCCACCCTCCCCCGGGTGACTGGTGGTTCATCCTTAACCTCGCCCGAATCGCTTCCAAACGGGACCAAGAAGCGCGCCCTCTACGTTGTGCTCAACACCACGTCAGCCACAGAGGGAGCGAACATGTCAGGCGGGAACCCCGAGCACACGTACTGGCAGCGGCGGATCGGCCGGCGCGGCGCGCTGCGGATCGGCGCGCTGGGCGCTGCAGG